>NZ_SSOI01000068.1:0-66254 GCF_029873175.1 Pseudomonas sp. BN505 | reverse complement strand
TTCGCCGCCGATGCCCAACGCTTCGACCAGTTCTCCCTGAGCTGCTGCGGCCTGTTCCTCGACTACTCGAAAAACCTGATCACCGAACAAAGCCGCGACCTGCTGGTGAACCTGGCCAATGAAGTGGGCCTGCAAGACGCCATCAAGTCGATGTTCAGCGGCGAAATCATCAACGCCTCCGAAGGCCGCCCGGTGCTGCACACTGCCCTGCGCCGGCCCGTGGGCGACAAGCTCAGCGTCAACGGCGTGAACGTCATGCCGGAAGTACACAAGGTACTCAATCAGATCACCGAACTGGTCGGGCGCATCCACGACGGCCTGTGGCGCGGCTACAGCGAAAAGCCCATCACCGACGTGGTCAACATCGGCATCGGTGGCTCGTTCCTTGGCCCCGAGCTGGTTTCCGAGGCGCTGCTGCCGTACGCCCAGCGTGGCGTCCGCTGCCACTACCTGGCTAACATCGATGGCAGCGAGTTCCACGAGCTGTCGGCCAACCTGCGCGCCGAAACCACCCTGTTCATCGTCTCGTCGAAGTCGTTCAACACACTCGAGACCCTGAAAAACGCCATGGCCGCGCGCACCTGGTACCTGGCCCAGGGCGGCTCGGAAGCCGAGCTGTACCGCCACTTCATCGCGGTTTCCAGCAACAAGGCCGCCGCCGTGGCCTTTGGTATTCGCGAAGAGAACATCTTCCCGATGTGGGACTGGGTGGGTGGGCGCTATTCGCTGTGGTCGGCCATCGGCCTGCCAATCGCCCTGGCCATCGGCACAGCCAACTTCAAGGAACTGCTGTCCGGTGCCCATACCATGGACCAGCACTTCCAGACCGCGCCGTTCGACAAGAACATGCCGGTGCTGCTGGCCCTGCTGGGCGTGTGGTATGGCAACTTCTGGGGCGCGAACAGCCACGCGATCCTGCCGTACGACCACTACCTGCGCAACATCACCAAGCACCTGCAGCAGCTGGACATGGAGTCCAACGGCAAGAGCGTGCTACAGGACGGCACCCCGGTGAAAATCGATACCGGCCCGGTGATCTGGGGCGGGGTCGGCTGTAACGGTCAGCACGCCTACCACCAGTTGTTGCACCAGGGCACCCAGCTGATTCCGGCCGACTTCATCGTTCCGGTGGTGAGCTTCAACCCGGTGGCCGACCACCACCAGTGGCTGTACGCCAACTGCCTGTCGCAGAGCCAGGCGCTGATGCAGGGCAAGACCCGTGAAGAAGCCGAGGCCGAACTGCGCAGCAAAGGCCTGAACGAAGCGGACATCGCGAAGCTGGCCCCGCACAAGGTGATCCCGGGCAACCGCCCGAGCAACACCTTGGTTGTGGAGCGCATCAGCCCACGCCGCCTCGGCGCACTGGTGGCAATGTACGAGCACAAAGTGTTCGTGCAGAGCGTGATCTGGGGTATCAACGCCTTTGACCAATGGGGTGTGGAACTGGGCAAAGAGCTGGGCAAGGGTGTTTACCAACGCCTGGTCGGCACCCTGGAAGACAGCGCCGAAGACGGCTCTACCCAAGGCCTGATCAACTACTTCCGCGGCCGTCACCGCGGTTGATCCAACGCCTGTACGGGCCGCTTCGCGGGTAAACCCGCTCCAACAGGAATTGCACAGGTTTCAAGAATTGTGCGGTCCCTGTGGGAGCGGGTTCACCCGCGAAGAGGTCAGCACAGGTTGAACACCGCTCCCAGCTACACTGTCCTATCGAATAGCCGTTGCAGTCCATCGCCCCTTACAAGAGCAGGACCACCCGCCATGTTCGATATCCGCAATTACCCCCAGGCCCTGGCCGTCAGCCAATCCGCCGCCCTCACCCCCGACGAATACCGTCGCCTCTACCGCCAGTCGGTCGACGACCCTGACACCTTCTGGGCCGAACAAGCCAAACGCCTGGACTGGATCAAGCCCTGGTCGAGCGTGCAGCAATGCGACCTGAACACCGGCAAAGCCCGCTGGTTCGACGGTGCACAACTGAACGTCAGCTACAACTGCATCGACCGTCACCTGGCCCAGCGCGGCGAGCAGACCGCCCTGCTGTGGGAAGGCGACGACCCGAAAGATGCAAAGACCATCACCTACCGCGAACTGCACCATCAGGTCTGCCGCCTGGCCAACGCACTGAAAGCACGCGGGGTTAAAAAAGGCGACCGGGTATGCATCTACATGCCGATGATCCCCGAGGCTGCCTTCGCCATGCTCGCCTGCACCCGCATCGGTGCCATCCACTCGGTGGTGTTCGGCGGTTTCTCCCCCGACGCCCTGCGTGACCGCATACTCGACGCCGACTGCCGCACGGTGATCACCGCCGACGAAGGCGTGCGGGGTGGCAAGCGCATCCCGCTGAAGCAGAACGTCGACAAGGCCCTGGCCAGTTGCCCGGCAGTCAGCAGTGTATTCGTGGTGCGCCGCACCGGCGGCGATGTCAGTTGGGCCGAAGGCCGCGACCTCTGGTACCACGAGGCAACCGACAACGCTGGCGACGACTGCATCCCCGAACCGATGGAAGCCGAAGACCCGCTGTTCATCCTCTACACCTCAGGCAGCACCGGCAAACCCAAGGGCGTGCTGCACACCACCGGCGGGTACCTGTTGCAGGCGACCATGACCTTCAAGGTGGTGTTCGATTACCGCGACGGCGAGGTGTTCTGGTGCACCGCCGACGTCGGCTGGGTCACCGGCCACAGCTACATCGTCTATGGCCCGCTGGCCAATGGCGCAATCTCGCTGATGTTCGAAGGCGTGCCCAACTACCCGGACACCTCGCGCTTCTGGCAAGTGGTGGACAAGCATCAGGTGAACATTTTCTACACCGCCCCAACCGCCCTGCGCGCGTTGATGCGCGAGGGCTCGGCGCCATTGCAGGGTACTTCGCGCAAAAGCCTGCGCCTGCTGGGCAGCGTCGGCGAGCCGATCAACCCCGAAGCCTGGGAATGGTATTTCGAGGAAGTCGGGCAAAAGCGCTGCCCCATCGTCGATACCTGGTGGCAGACCGAAACCGGCGGCATCATGCTCACACCGCTTCCCGGCTCGCAGTCACTCAAGCCCGGTTGCGCCACCCAGCCCATGTTCGGCGTGCAACCGGTACTGCTGGACGAAAAAGGCAAGCTGATCGAAGGCCCCGGCGCCGGCCTGCTGGTGATCAAGGCCAGCTGGCCGGGTCAGATCCGCAGCGTTTATGGCGACCACCAGCGCATGGTCGACACCTACTTCAAGCCCATGCCCGGCTACTACTTCACCGGCGACGGTGCCCGCCGCGACGCCGATGGCGACTACTGGATCACCGGGCGCATCGACGATGTGATCAACGTGTCCGGGCACCGCATCGGCACCGCAGAGGTGGAAAGCGCGCTGGTGTTGCATGACAGCGTCGCCGAAGCAGCGGTGGTCGGTTACCCCCACGACCTCAAGGGCCAGGGCGTCTACGCCTTCGTCACGACCATGAACGGCGTGGCCCCGGACGACGCGCTCAAGGCCGAACTGCTGGCCCTGGTCAGCAAGGAAATCGGCAGTTTCGCCAAGCCCGAGCTGATCCAGTGGGCCCCGGCGCTGCCCAAGACCCGCTCAGGCAAGATCATGCGGCGTATACTGCGCAAAATCGCCTGCAACGAGCTGGACAACCTGGGTGATACCTCGACCCTGGCCGACCCCAGCGTGGTACAGGGCCTGATTGATAAACGCCTCAACCAGTAACCGGCGGCCACTGTTCATGGCCGCCCTGAACCACAGGTCGCCATGGAAGCCCTTCGCCGCCGCATCGAAACCCAGGTCATGAGCCTCACCGGGCTCGCCCTCGGCCAGCTCGACTTGGAATCGCCCAAGGGCGACCCCGGCCTGTTCGGCCCGCACAGCATCAGCTGGCGGGTACATGGCGACTTCCCGAGCATGCTGGTGGGCGGCATCAGCGCACTGATGCTGCAGTTGTTGCACCCGCTGGCCCTGGCCGGTGTGTGGGACCACTCAAACTTTCGTGAAGACCTGCTCGGCCGCCTGCGCCGCACCAGCCAGTTCATTTCCGGTACCACCTTTGGTGCCACCGGCGATGCCGAGTGGCTGATCGACAAGGTGCGCACCATTCACCTGCAGGTCACCGGCATAGCACCGGACGGCCGCCCCTATGCCGCCAGCGACCCGGACCTGCTGACCTGGGTGCATGTGGCGGAGGTGAGCAGTTTCCTCGCCGCCCACCTGCGTTACCGCAACCCGCACCTGCCGCGCGCCGAGCAAAATGCCTATTACAACGAAATTGCTCTGATCGCCGAACGCCTTGGCGCCCGTGACGTGCCACGTTCCTGTCAGCAAGTCGAAGACTACCTGCAACGCATGCGCGCGCAGCTGCACTGCGATACGCGCAGCCATGAGGTGATACAGATCCTGCTCGACGCCCCTGCCCCCAGCCGCCTGGCACAGCCGGTAGGCAAGCTGATGCTGCACGCCGGCATCGACCTGCTGCCGGGCTGGGCCCAGACCATGCTCGGCCTGCAGCACGGCCCCATGCAACAGCGCCTGATCCGCCTGGGCCTAAAACGCACCGCGCCTGTGCTGCGCTGGGCAATGCGCGACGGCTCGGCGCATCGGGCCAAACGGCGCATGGGCATCGAGTGAGGGCAAATGGTCGCCCCTGCGGAACTGATTTAACGTGCCATACTCCAAGCACTCCTGCTTAGACAGACGAAGCGACACATGTACAAAGGATTGACTCGCGCCGCTGGCGCAATCGTGGCCCTCGTAGCCCTCTACAGCCTGCTCGGCTTTCTCGTTCTTCCCGGTGTCGCGCTGCGCATCGCCAACCAGCAGTTGGCCCAGTACGCGACCGTGCCGGCCCACCTCGAGCGGATCGAACTCAACCCCTTCAGCCTCGAAATGACGCTGTGGGGCCTGCAGATCGGCGAGCCCGGCAAGGAGCAGGTCGGTTTCGAGCGGTTGTACGCCAACCTCTCGCTCGACAGCCTGTGGACCAAAGCCCTGCATCTGGAAGCCGTGGAACTCGAGAAGCCACGCAACGAGGTGCTGTTCGCCAAGGACGGTACCCTGAACCTGACCAGGTTGTTCAAGCTGCCTGCCAGTGAAGCGAAACCCGAAGAGCCGCCCAGCGACCCGTTCCCGCTACGTGTTGCCAGCATCAAGCTAATCGATGGCTACCTGCACTTCGAGGACCAGCGCCCCAGCGAGCCCATCGAGTTCCTCTACGACAACATGAACCTGGAGCTGAAAAACCTCAGCACCCTGCCCAACGACAATGCCGACATGACGCTGGTGGCCAACGGCCCCAACGGTGGCCGTGTCGACTGGAAAGGCACCTTGAGCCTGTCGCCGATCGCCTCCGAAGGCACCCTGAAAGTCACCGACGCCAAGATGAAGCTGTTCTGGCCCTACGTGCGCGATGCGGTGCCACTGGTGCTGGAAGACGGCGTGGTCAGCCTCGATACGCATTACAAGCTCAACCTCGCCAAACAGACCGAACTGCTGCTGGATAACGCCTCCCTGCGCATCGCGCCATTCGCCATCAAGGCACCGGACGGTCGCCCGTTGGCGCGCCTGGCCAGCCTGGAGGTGAGCGAAACCTCCGTAGACCTGGTCAAGCAACTTGTCAGCGTGGGCAAGATCCGCAGCGAAAAACTGGAAACCTGGGCGGCACTGGAAAAAGACGGCCAGCTCGACTGGCAGAAACTGTTCGCCAGCCAACCGGCCAAGGCCACGCCGAAGGAAAAGGCCGAGCCTGCCGCCGCCGAGCCTACGCCTGAAGAGAAAGCCGCCAAGGAGCCTGGCAAGCCGTGGCAAGTGCTGCTCAAGGACGTGCAATTGCGCAACTACCTGGTGCACCTGGCAGACCGCAGCCAGAAAGAGCCTGTCGCCTTGGACATCGGCCCACTCAACGCCGACCTGCAAGGTTTCGACAGCCTCAACCAGTCGCCCTTCACGCTCAAGCTCGATACCGGCGTAGGCAAGCAAGGCAAGCTGCAGGCGGCTGGCCAGGTCAACCTGGCGCCGATATGGGCCAAGCTGGATGTGAGTACTCGCGACATCGACCTGCGCGTGGCCCAGGCCTACATCAGCCCGTTCATCCTGCTGGAGTTGCGCAGCGGCATGCTCGCCAGCGACCTCAAGGTCGACCTGAAGAATACCGCGCCGCTGGCTTTCAACGTGACCGGCAAGGCGCAGGTCAACCAGTTGCATACCCTGGATACCATCAAGAGCCGCGACTTCGTCAAATGGCAGCAGGTCAATGTCGACGGCTTGTCCTACGTGCACGGCGATGCACTGTCGATCGACAAGGTGACCCTGCTACAGCCCTATGCGCGTTTCATCATCAACGAAGACCGCACCACCAACGTCAATGACCTGCTGATCCCGCAACCGGCCAGCGCCCCGGCGAGCAGCCCGGCGCAACCGGCCTCGGCCAGCAGCGACAAGCCGCTGGGCATCCACATCGGCCAAGTCGACATCAAGGACGGTTCGGCCAACTTTGCCGACCTGTCGCTCACCCCCAATTTCGCCACCGCCGTCCAGCAGCTCAACGGCCAGATCGGCACCATCGACAACCGCAAGCCGCTGCCGGCCAAGGTCGATATCAAGGGCAAGGTCGACCGCTACGCACCGGTTACCATCAAGGGTGCCCTCAACCCGTTCAACCCGCTTGCCAGCCTGGACATCGCCACCAGCTTCAAGCGCGTCGAGCTGACCACGTTGACGCCCTACTCCGGCAAGTTTGCCGGTTTCCGCATCCGCAAGGGCCGGCTCAACCTCGACCTGCACTACCTGATTACCAACGGCCAACTCAAGGCCGAGAACAAGGTAGTGGTGGAGCAACTGCAACTGGGCGAGAAAGTCGACAGCCCGGACGCGGTCGACCTACCGATCCGCCTGGCAGTGGCCCTGCTGAAGGATACCGAGGGCAAGATCTCGATCGAGCTGCCGGTAACCGGCGACCTCAACAACCCACAATTCAGCGTGATGCCGATTGTCTGGCAAACCCTGCGCAACCTGGTGCTGCGGGCGGCACAGGCGCCGTTCAAGTTCATTGGCGGGTTGGTTACCGGCGGTGGCTCGGAAGACTTGGGTAACGTGGCCTTCGCCCCGGGCTCCAGCGAACTCACCGGCGATGCCCAGTCGTCACTGGACAAGCTGGCGTCGGCGTTGAAAGAGCGCCCGGAGCTGCGCCTGGAAATCGAAGGCACCAGCGCCCAGGCCAGCGACGGCCCGCTGATCGCCCAGCAGCGCCTGGAGCGTGAATACCAGGCCACCTGGTACAAGATCCTCCAGCGCCGTGGTGAAAAGGTGCCGGCCAATGCGTCGATGCTGGTAGTCGACGACAGCGACAAGCCAGCAATGCTGGAAGGCATCTACCGCACGCGCCTGAAACAGCAACCGCCTGCCGAATGGGAGCAATTGGGCCGCGACGAACGCACCACCAAGCTACGTGAGGCAGTGATCAAGTCGTGGGCAGAAAGCACCCCACTGCTGCGTACACTGGGCCAAGAGCGGGCCAGCAGTATCAAGGATTACCTGGTGGACAAGGGCAAGCTGGAAGATGACCGGGTGTATTTCATCGATACCAGCCTGGGCCAGCCCGAGAGCGATGGCCGGGTGGTGACGCCGATGCATCTGGATGCCGAGTAATCCCCTCTAGCAGGCTTGACCTCTTCGCGGGCATGCCCGCTCCCACAGAGATCGCGCACTACCACAGACCTGCGCGATACCTGTGGGAGCGGGCGCGCCCGCGAAGAGGCCGGCACAGGCTTCAGACCAACCGCTGCCCCGACACCGCCGGGTGATACAGCGGCTGCACCTTGTTCCCCGCCGGGTCCAGCAGGTGGAAGCTGCGCGCCCCGTCACCATGGTTGAATGGCCTGTCCAGCAAGGTTACGCCATGGGCCTTGAAGTACTGGTACCAGGCTTCCAGTTCCTCCACGCTGTCCACAATGAACCCGTAGTGATCCAGGGTCTGCAAACCGTTGGCCGCCCCGGCTCCCCGCCCCAGCGAAAGGTTGTCGTTGCCGCAGGTGAGGTACACCAGGTCTTCGTTGGCGCGGTTCAGCACTTCCATGCCCAGCACCTCGACGTAGAAGCGTTCGCACTCCTCCAGGTTGGGTACCAGCAGGGCAATATGGCGCAGGCCATTCAGGCGGCCGGGACGTGCAGGCAATTCAGACATTGGCGAGGCTCCATTTTTGTATACAATTCATAATCGAATTTAAAACAAAAGGAGCGACTTGTGTATAGCCTGTTCATCAAGACCCGTGTAAAGCCCGGTTGTGCGAAGGAGTTTCTGGCAGCGATCAAGGTCAATGCCGCGGCGTCCGTTGCCAGCGAGCCCGGCTGCCTGGTGTTCGATGTGTCGCAGGACCGGGTCGACCCGGAGCTGATCTATCTGTACGAAATCTACCGCGACGATGCCGCGTATGAAGCCCATACCCAGACCGCGCACTTTCGCGACAGCCGCCCACTGGTAGAACCGCTGATCCTGGAGCAGGAATGCTTCGAGAGCGATGTAATCGCCCGCAACCCGGTGTACTGAGCGCCAAAAGCAAAGCCCCGGCACAGGGCCAGGGCTTCAGTAGAGGTGGCCAAATCCTTATGGCCGACGGGACATCCCTTATTCGGACTTCAGGCCATCAGCCGACACGGCCTTGACGCCTTTGATTTTCTTGGCGATGGCGACTGCCATCTCTTTCTGTGAATCGGTAACGGCAACATCGGACGACAGCGACACAACGCCTTTGTTGGTTTCAACCTTGATGTCGCTGCCTGGCACGCCTTTCTCGGTCATCAGGTCAGCTTTGACCTTGGTGGTGATCCAGGTATCAGAGGTAGCTTCCTTGGCTTGGGTCACCTCACCGGCCGCCAGCGTCATGGGGGCCTGGGTGGACTGTTGGGCGAATGCCGCGTTAGCCATGGTCAGGGTCAGAGCGGTAGCAGTAGCGGCAGCAATGGCGAACTTCTTCATGTGGGTCACTCCTGTTTTTTCGAAAGGTCTGCGCCTGTGTCCTGGCGGCAGGTATAAAGGTAGTTGCATGTGCTGTGCCAGCTTTGAGACTTCTATTTAACCCTTATAAATCAATTAGTTAGCACACAGCCATCAGTTGGGCGGTCGTGCATTTTGCAATCTGCGCGGTAAACCTGCATGCAAGATGCAAGTCCGCAAAAGGTTCCCGCCACCCATGAAAAAAGGGCCCCGAAGGGCCCTTTTTCTGTTGCGGTGCAGTCGCTTAGACGCCCGAGGCCTTGGCCGCGGCAACGTCTTTGATCGACAGTTTGATACGGCCGCGGTTGTCCACGTCCAGTACCAGCACTTCAACTTCCTGGCCTTCTTTCAGGATGTCGGTGACTTTCTCGACGCGAGCATCGCTCAGCATCGAAATGTGCACCAGGCCGTCCTTGCCAGGCAGGATGTTCACGAAGGCGCCGAAGTCGACGATACGCTCAACCTTACCCACGTAGATCTTGCCGATTTCGGCCTCGGCGGTGATGCCCAGGATGCGCTGCTTGGCAGCCTCTGCCGCTTCCTTGGTTTCGCCGAAGATCTTGATCGAGCCGTCGTCTTCGATATCGATCGAAGCCTTGGTCTCTTCACAGATGGCACGGATGGTGGCGCCGCCTTTACCGATGACGTCACGGATCTTGTCGGTGTCGATCTTCATCGCGATCATGGTCGGGGCGTTGGCCGACAGCTCGGTACGCGACTGACCAATGATCTGGTTCATCTGGCCGAGGATGTTCAGGCGCGCTTCCAGGGCTTGGCCCAGGGCGATTTCCATGATCTCTTCGGTGATGCCGTTGATCTTGATGTCCATCTGCAGCGCGGTAACACCTTTGGCGGTACCGGCTACCTTGAAGTCCATGTCGCCCAGGTGGTCTTCGTCACCCAGGATGTCGGTCAGAACGGCAAACTTCTCGCCTTCCTTGACCAGGCCCATGGCGATACCGGCAACCGGCGCCTTCATTGGCACACCGGCGTCCATCAGGGCCAGGGATGCACCGCAGACCGAAGCCATGGAGCTGGAACCGTTGGATTCGGTGATTTCCGAAACCACGCGAATGGTGTACGGGAACACGTCAGCAGCCGGCAGCATGGCCTGGACCGAGCGACGGGCCAGACGGCCGTGGCCGATTTCGCGACGGCCAGCACCGCCCATACGACCACACTCGCCCACCGAGAACGGCGGGAAGTTGTAGTGCAGCATGAAGGGATCTTTCTTCTCGCCTTCGAGGGTGTCCAGCAGCTGGGCGTCACGGGCAGTACCCAGGGTCGCAACGACCAGAGCCTGGGTTTCGCCACGGGTGAACAGCGCCGAGCCGTGGGTCTTCGGCAGAACACCTACTTCGATGTTCAGCGGACGAACGGTCTTGGTGTCGCGGCCGTCGATACGTGGCTTGCCGTTTACGATGTTTTCGCGAACGGTGCGGTATTCGATTTCGCCGAAGATTTCTTTGACTTCGGCAGCCGATGGCTGGCCTTCTTCACCGGAGAACTTGGCGATGGCCTGATCACGCAGCTCGCCCAGGCGGGCGTAGCGGTCAGCCTTGACGGTGATGGTGTAGCCCTGCGAAACGCCCTCGCCGAATTCGGCGCGGATGGCGTTGAACAGCTCGGTGTTGGCAACGGCTGGTTTCCAGTCCCAGGTAGGCTTGGCAGCTTCGGCGGCCAGCTCTTTGACAGCCTGGATAACGGCCTGGAATTCGTCGTGGGCGAACAGTACGGCACCCAGCATCTGGTCTTCGGTCAGCTCTTGGGCTTCCGATTCAACCATCAGTACGGCGTCGGAGGTACCGGCAACGACCATGTCCAGGCTCGAGGCAGCCAGTTGCTCGTAGGTCGGGTTCAGCAGGTAGCCGGTGCTTTCGTGGAAGGCAACGCGGGCGGCGCCGATCGGGCCTTCGAACGGGATACCCGAGATGGCCAGGGCAGCCGAGGTACCGATCATCGCAGCGATGTCCGGGTCGGTCTTCTTGCTGGTGGAAACCACGGTGCAGACGACCTGCACTTCGTTCATGAAGCCTTCCGGGAACAGCGGACGGATCGGACGGTCGATCAGGCGCGAGGTCAGGGTTTCTTTCTCGGAAGGACGACCTTCACGCTTGAAGAAACCACCTGGGATCTTGCCGGCGGCGTAGGTCTTTTCCTGGTAGTGAACCGACAGCGGGAAGAAACCCTTGCCTGGATCAGCCTGTTTGGCGCCTACCACAGTCACCAGCACGGTGACGTCGTTGTCGACGGTAACCAGCACGGCGCCGGTTGCCTGACGGGCAATACGGCCCGTTTCGAGAGTAACGGTCGACTGACCGAACTGGAATGTCTTGATTACCGGGTTCACGGTTTCCTACCTTTTTCAGTGGCTCTGGGGGAACTGGTTTCTTGCGAATTTGTGGGCAGAACGGGGAATCGGCCCCATTGACCGTCCAGATACAACACGAGGCTGGGAGCCTGGCTGAAGAGCGGAAAACCGCTCCACTTCACCAGGCTGCCAACCTCGGAGATACGCATGGCGTGCCCATAGACAACGCTGCCAGGCAGCGCTGCCACTGCATGAGACACGCCATGCACACCACTGACCAGGCCGCTATTAGCGACGCAGGCCCAGGCGACCGATCAGGGCGCTGTAACGAGTGGTGTCTTTACCCTTCAGGTAGTCCAGCAGCTTACGACGCTGGTTTACCATACGGATCAGGCCACGACGCGAGTGGTGGTCTTTACCGTTGGCCTTGAAGTGGCCTTGCAGCTTGTTGATGTTCGCGGTCAGCAGAGCAACCTGAACTTCCGGGCTACCAGTGTCGCCAGCGGCTTGCTGGAAGTCGGTAACGATTTGAGCTTTTTCTTCAACGCTGAGGGCCATTTGGCTTCTCCTGATAACGGATCCCGCAAGCGGGGTCCAATAGGCCAGGGACAAATCCCTGTATTAATAAAAAAGGTGTGACCGTGCCTACTGACAGCCACCCTTGATTCCGTAGGGTTCGGCCAAAGCCTCACCCTGCGGTTTCGGTCATTCCGACCGAATCAGCCGACGCGGCGCAATACGCCCGTCTTCGCTCACTTCACCGATACCGATGAAGCGCGCATTGTGATCCTGTACCCGGACCATGCCAAATTGTGGCGCGTCCGGCGCGCGTACCGCCTGACCATGCAGCCAGTAGAATGCGCTGTGCTCGGACAGGCTCACCATGGGCCAGTCCTGCAGGCCGCTGTCCGAGGGCATCAGGAAGCGATCGAGCGCTTCGTTACCGCCTTCGGCATGGGCCTGTTCAAGCGCTTCGAGCGTGACCGTTTGTGCCAGCGCGAAGGGCCCGGCCTGGGTCCTGCGCAACTCGGCAACATAGGCACCGCAACCAAGGGCCTCGCCGATATCCTCCACCAGGGTGCGGATATAGGTGCCTTTGCTGCACCCTACGGTCAACCGTGCACGAGTGCCTTCGCACTCCAGCAACTCCAAGCGGTTAATAGTAACAGAACGCGCCTCGCGCTCCACTACCTCTCCTGCACGTGCCAGCTTGTACAACGGCTGGCCGTCACGCTTGAGCGCCGAGTACATCGGCGGTATCTGGCTGATCGGGCCACGAAAACGTGGCAGCACCGCTTCGATGTCGGCACGACCAACGGTCACTTCGCGGGTCTGCAGCACCTCACCTTCAGCATCGCCGGTGTTGGTAGTCTGCCCCATCTGCATGACGGTTTCGTAGCCCTTGTCGGAATCGAGCAGGTACTGCGAAAACTTGGTCGCCTCGCCGAAGCACAGCGGCAGCACGCCGGTTGCCAACGGGTCGAGGCTACCGGTGTGACCGGCCTTTTCCGCGTTGAGCAGCCAGCGCACCTTTTGCAGGGCGGCGTTGGACGTGAAGCCCAGAGGCTTGTCGAGCAGGATGATGCCGCTGACATTGCGGCGGATACGTTTGACCTGGGCCACCGCTTACTCCTTGGTGTCCAGCTCGTCGGTATCCTTGTGCAGGCGGTCTTCGGCCACTGCACGCTCGATCAGCGCCGACAGGTGCACACCGCGGCTGACGCTTTCATCGAAGTGGAAGTGCAACTGCGGCACGCTGCGCAGCTGCATCGAGCGGCCCAGGTGCAGACGCAGGAAGCTGGCAGCACTGTTGAGTGCCTTCAACGACTGCTTCACGGCGTCTGGCGTTTCCTCGCCCATGACGGTGATGAACACCTTGGCATGGCCCAGGTCACGGCTGACGTCCACGGCGGTGATGGTGACCAGACCGACACGTGGATCCTTGACTTCGCGACGGATCAGCTCGGCCAGCTCGCGCTGCATCTGATCGCCGATACGTTGGGTACGGCTGTATTCTTTGGCCATTCTTGCTACCTGTAACTTAAAGCGGCAAACGCCCGGTCAGACGAATGCCTGACCGGGCGCTACCTGAAGAGGTGCCGCAAACCGCCCTGTAGCGGGCGTTTGCGGCTAGCTCGCCCTTAGAGGGTACGAGCCACCTGGACTTTCTCGAACACTTCGATCTTGTCACCGACCTTGACGTCGTTGTAGCTCTTGACGCCAATACCGCACTCCATGCCGTTACGCACTTCGGCGGCGTCGTCCTTGAAGCGACGCAGCGATTCCAGCTCGCCTTCGAAGATAACCACGTCTTCGCGCAGTACGCGGATCGGACGGTTACGGTACACGGTACCCTCGATGACCATACAGCCAGCGATGGCGCCGAATTTCGGCGAACGGAACACGTCACGTACTTCGGCGACACCCAGGATGTTCTCGCGAACATCGCTGCCGAGCATGCCGGTCAGGGCCTTCTTGACGTCTTCGATGATGTCGTAGATCACGTTGTAGTAACGCATATCCAGACCTTCCTGCTCGACGATCTTGCGCGCGCCGGCATCGGCACGCACGTTGAAGCCGAACAGTACTGCATTCGAAGCCAGCGCCAGGTTGGCGTCGCTCTCGGTGATACCACCGACGCCGCCACCGATCACACGGACCTGTACTTCGTCGTTGCCCAGAGCGCCGAGCGAACCGTTGAGCGCCTCGAGCGAACCGCGAACATCGGTCTTGAGAACGATGTTGAGGGTTTTCTTCTCGGCCTGGCCCATGTTCTCGAAGATGTTTTCCAGCTTGCCGGCGTGAGCACGGGCCAGCTTGACCTCGCGGTACTTGCCTTGACGGAACAGGGCAACTTCGCGGGCTTTCTTCTCGTCGGCCACTACCGACAGCTCGTCACCAGCTTCCGGCGTGCCATCCAGGCCGAGGATCTCGACCGGGATCGACGGGCCAGCTTCCTTCACAGGCTTGCCGTTCTCGTCGAGCATGGCGCGAACACGGCCATAGTTGGAGCCACACAGGACCATGTCGCCCTGACGCAGCGTACCGTCCTGGACCAGGATGGTAGCAACCGGACCACGGCCCTTGTCGAGGCGCGATTCAACCACGACACCACGGCCTGGGGCGGTCGGCGTAGCGGTCAGTTCGAGAACCTCGGCCTGCAGCAGGACGGCTTCGAGCAGTTCGTCGACACCAGTACCCATCTTCGCCGAAACCTTGACGAACGGCGTGTCACCACCCCATTCCTCGGAGGTCACGCCTTCGACGGACAGTTCGTTGCGGATGCGATCGAGGTCAGCGCCTGGCTTGTCGATCTTGTTCACCGCGACCACCAGCGGAACGCCAGCTGCCTTGGCATGCTGAACGGCCTCGCGGGTTTGCGGCATCACGCCGTCGTCCGCCGCCACCACCAGGATGACGATGTCGGTCGCCTTGGCACCACGTGCACGCATCTGAGTGAAAGCTGCGTGGCCCGGGGTGTCGAGGAAGGTGACCATGCCGCGGTCGGTTTCGACGTGGTAGGCACCGATGTGCTGGGTGATACCACCGGCTTCGCCAGCGGCAACCTTGGCACGACGGATGTAGTCGAGCAGCGAGGTCTTACCATGGTCAACGTGACCCATGACAGTTACCACCGGCGCACGCGACTCGGACTGGCCTTCAAATTTCAGCGATTCGGCCAGGGAGTCTTCCAGGGCGCTGTCGCTGATCAGAGTGACCTTGTGGCCCAGCTCTTCTGCGATCAGCTGAGCGGTTTCCTGGTCGAGTACCTGGTTGATGGTAACCGGGGTGCCCATCTTGAACATGAACTTGACAACTTCAGCGCCCTTGACGGACATCTGGTTGGCCAGTTCGGAGACCGTGATGGTCTCGCCGATGGTCACGTCACGGATGACGGGGCCGGTCGGGTTCTGGAAGCCATGCTGGTTACGCTTCTTCAGCTTGCCCTTGCCACCACGACCGCGACGAGCGCCATCGCTCTCTTCGTCGGTGGTACGCGGAGCGGCACGCGGAGTCGGCGCCTTTTCCTTTTCCTTGACCTTGACCTTGATCGACACACGAGGCGCCTCGCCACGACGACGATCGTCATCGCGAGTACGGCTTTCGTTGCGACGGGTCTCGTCCTTCTTGCGCTCGGCAGCACGGGCTGCAGCGTCTTCGGAGGCCGGGGCGTCGGCGACTACCGGAGCCGGGGCAGCGGCAGGTGCCGGCTCTGGCTTGGCGGCAGGCGCAGGAGCGGCTACAGCAGAGTCGGCTGCCTGACGGCGAGCCTGATCTTCGTTGCGCTGGCGGACTTCGGCATCAACCTTGTCACGAACGGCGTTTTCAGCCGCGCGGCGCTCTTCCACTTCACGCTTCTGCTCAGCCTGGACTTCTTCCGGGCTGCGCTGCACGAATACTTTCTTCTTGCGTACTTCTACGCTAATGCTCTTGCTACCGGCGACACGCAGGGTGCTGGTGGTTTTGCGCTGCAAGGTAATCTTGCGCGGCTCTTCCGCCTTGCTCTTGTGGCTGCTTTTCAAATGAGTCAGCAGGGTCTGCTTCTCATTGTCGGTCACTACCTGACCGGCGTCGGTGTGCGGCAGACCTGCCTCACGCATCTGCTGCAGCAGGCGCTCTACCGGTGCCTCGACCTCTTGGGCCAGTTCTTTCACCGTGACTTGCGTCATGCACTTCTCTCCTCAGGCCGCGCCTAATTACTCGAACCAATGGGCTCGGGCGGCCATGATCAACTTGCCGGCACGCTCTTCGTCGATGCCGTCGATGTCGAGCAGATCGTCGATCGACTGCTCGGCCAGGTCTTCGCGGTTAACCACGCCGCGCACCGCCAGTTCAGCCGCCAGGTCCTTGTCCATACCCTCAAGAGAGAGCAGGTCTTCGGCCGGGTGGGCGTCTGCCAGTTTTTCTTCGGTAGCGATGGCCTTGGTCAACAAACGGTCCTTGGCTCGAGCGCGGAGCTCATTGACGATATCTTCGTCAAAGCCATCGATGTTGAGCATTTCTTCCAACGGTACGTAGGCAATTTCTTCGAGGCTGGTGAAGCCTTCGTCGACCAGCACTTGGGCCAGCTCCTCGTCGACTTCCAGTTCATCGATGAAATTGCGCAGGATGTCACCTGTTTCGGCCTGCTGCTTGGCCTGAATGTCCTTCTCGGTCATCACGTTCAGGGTCCAGCCGGTCAACTGACTGGCAAGACGAACGTTCTGACCGCCACGGCCAATGGCCTGGGCCAGGTTATCCTCGGCGACGGCGATGTCCATGGCATGGGCATCTTCATCAACGATGATCGCCGCGACTTCAGCCGGCGACATGGCGTTGATGACGAACTGCGCCGGGTTATCGTCCCAGAGGACGATATCCACACGCTCACCACCCAACTCCCCGGATACAGCTTGGACGCGCGAACCACGCATGCCGATACAGGCGCCTTGCGGGTCGATGCGCTTGTCCTTGGAGCGGACGGCGATCTTGGCTCGCGAACCCGGATCACGGGAGGCAGCCATGACTTCAATGAGGCCCTCGGCAATTTCCGGCACTTCAATGCGGAAAAGCTCGATCAGCATCTGTGGCGCGGTGCGCGACAGGATCAGCTGAGGACCACGGTTTTCAGTGCGAATTTCCTTGAGCAGTGCACGCAGGCGCACACCCACACGGAAGGTTTCGCGCGGAATAATATCTTCGCGGGCCAGCAAGGCCTCGGCGTTGTTACCCAGGTCAACGATGACGTTGTCGCGGGTAACCTTTTTAACGGTACCGGAAATGATCTCGCCTACGCGTTCGCGGTAAGCATCAACCACCTGGGCACGCTCGGCCTCACGGACCTTCTGTACGATGACCTGCTTGGCGGTCTGGGCGGCGATACGACCGAACTCGATGGACTCGATCTTCTCCTCGATCACGTCACCAATCTTGGCTTCCGGATGAGTGTCCTTGATCTTGTCCAGCCAGGTTTCGATCGCCGGATCATCAAGATCGGCTTCATCGACCACGGTCCAGCGACGGAAGGTCTCGTAGCTACCGGTGTGACGATTGATTTCCACACGCAGATCGACTTCATCTTCAAAACGTTTTTTGGTCGCAGTGGCCAGGGCCACTTCCAGCGCTTCGAAAATGACGCCGGGCGGTACACCTTTTTCGTTGGATACCGATTCAACAACCAGCAGTACTTCTTTGCTCATCGTACGCCTCGCCTTGCGCAAGCCATTGGGCCCGGATAGTCCGCCGGGCCCGGCACGTCTCAGTCAAAACTGGGAATAATATTGGCCTTGTCGATCGAGTCGATCGGCAACAGGAACTCTTGGTCGTCCACCTGGACCACCACATCCTGCTCCTCCACACCGCGGAGAAGGCCCTGGAAGTTACGACGACCCTCGAAGGGTGAGCGCAGCTTGATCTTCACTTGTTCGCCGGCATGCGAGGCAAACTGTTCAAGCGTGAACAGCGGGCGTTCCATGCCAGGAGAAGAAACCTCTAGGGTATATTCAGAGCTGATCGGATCTTCCACATCGAGAACGCTGCTGACCTGACGGCTGACTTCTGCGCAGTCGTCCACCAGAATCCCGCCTTCCTTGTCGATGTAGACACGTAGTACCGAATGCTTGCCTTGGGAGACGAATTCAATCCCCCAGCATTCGAAGCCCAGCCCCGTGACCACCGGGGCCAACAAGGCCTGCAACTGTTCTAGCTTGCTCGACACCTGAACCCCCTCGTGCATGCTGTGCAAATGAAAAATGGGCGAAGCGCCCATCCCTGAAAGCGCCGTTGGACAACGACGCCGAAAACTGTTCGGTTAGCAAAAAGCCCCTGAAAAGGGGCTCCGCTGAAGCTGGTTGCGGGGGCTGGATTTGAACCAACGACCTTCGGGTTATGAGCCCGACGAGCTACCAAGCTGCTCCACCCCGCGACAAAGCTGGGGCGAAAGTATAAGACCGAACCCCATTGAGGGTCAAATCCAAACCTTCACCTACAAGAAAGCCCGCTAAAGCGGGCTCTCAAGCTTCAATATGGTACCGAGAAGGGGACTCGAACCCCTACACCCTATGGGCACAACCACCTCAAGGTTGCGTGTCTACCAATTCCACCACCTCGGCAATACTACTACTTGAAACCCGTTACTTCTGCTCTGGAGCCGGAGGAGGTACATCACCCGTATTATTGGTGGTTTCGCTCTTCTGCTGTTGGAGCACCGGTACATCATCATTAACTGCCGGCTTCTGCTGCTCTTTCACTTCTAGCACTGCTGGATCTGGAAGACCTGCTTGGCTAAGCTGGTGAGCTTGTTGCTTCGCGAAGTATCCTAACCCAAGTGCTGTCAAAAAGAAAGTGGCAGCGAGTATAGCAGTGAATTTACTTAGGAACGTTGCAGAGCCCTGGCTCCCGAACACGGTATTTGAAGCACCCGCGCCGAAAGATGCACCTGCTTCGGCACCCTTACCCTGTTGCAACAGTACCAGCACTACAAGCGACAGCGCTGCCAACAGATGAAAAACAACGATGACTGTTTCCAGCATTTGTTCAGTTTCCTGCGGCGCGACAAATTGCACCGAATTCGTCTGCGTTCAGGGAAGCCCCACCAATGAGCCCCCCATCGATATCCGGCATGCCGAACAGTTCGGCCGCATTGGCCGCCTTCACGCTGCCGCCGTAGAGCAGCTGCACCTTCGCAGCTACTTCAGCATCTTCTGCCGCCAGCTGGCCGCGGATGGCGGCGTGCACATCCTGGGCCTGCTGTGGCGTGGCCGTCAGGCCGGTGCCGATGGCCCAAACAGGCTCATAGGCAATTACTGCATTGGCAAAAGCCTTAACACCGAATGCTTCGATGATACTGCTTAGTTGACGCCCGACAACTTCAAGCGTTTTGCCTGCCTCGCGCTCTTCAAGGGTTTCCCCAATGCAAAGCACTGGCTTCAAACCTTTGGCCTGGGCCGCTGCAAACTTGCGATTGAGCACTTCGTCGGTTTCACCAATGATCTGGCGACGCTCCGAGTGACCCACCAACACCAACTTGCAACCTGCTTCAACCAGCTGCTCCGGAGCAACTTCCCCGGTCAGCGCACCCTGTTCGGGTTGTACAGCAGAATTCTGTGCGCCGACAGTTATTTCTTTACCTGCCAGGCCATCAATCACCTGATTGATGAACAAAGCCGGTGGAAACACCGCGACTTCCACTCCGCTCGGCAAGGCGAGATTGCTCAAGCCTTCGGTCAGCTCAGCGACGCTAGCGCGGGTACCGTGCATCTTCCAGTTACCAGCTACCATAGGGCGACGCATGCTTTACCTCGTCGGTCAAAGTGGGCGCAGATCTTACCCAACCAGATCTGCGCTGGCAAGCGCCTTCAGACACAAACTTCGCCGACCAGTCGGGCCAGCGCTTCAGCGTGCGTGCGCACTTGGCTTTCGTCTTCGCCCTCGACCATGACCCGCACCAACGGCTCGGTACCCGACTTGCGCAACAGAACACGACCACGCCCCGCCAGGGCCTCGGTCACCTTGGCGCTGGCTTCCTTGACTGCTGGGTGCTCCAGCGGGTCGACCTTGCTGGCGCCAAAGCGCACGTTGATCAGCACCTGCGGGCACTTGCGCAGGGCCTGACGGGCCTGCGCCAGGGTTTCACCACGACGCTTGAGCGCCATCAGCACCTGCAGCGCGGCAATGATCGCGTCACCGGTGGTGGTGTGGTTGCAGCACACGACGTGGCCGGAGTTTTCACCCCCGACCAGCCACTCGCGCTCCAACAGTTCGGCCATGACGTAACGGTCGCCGACCTTCGCCCGCACGAACGGGATATCCAGATCCTTCAGCGCAAGCTCCAGGCCCAGGTTGCTCATCAGCGTACCCACTACCCCGCCCTGCAGCTTGCCACGGTCGTGCAGGTCGCGGGCAATGATGAACAGCAGCTCGTCACCGTCGACGATGGCGCCAGTGTGGTCGACCATCAACACACGATCACCGTCACCGTCGAAGGCAATGCCGAGGTCGGCATGGCCAACCAGCACGGCGGCCTGCAGCGATTCGATGTGGGTCGAGCCGCAACCTTCGTTGATGTTCAGACCGTCCGGCTGGGCATGCAGCACAGTCACGTCAGCACCCAGCTCGCGGAACACGCTTGGCGCGACCTTGTAGGTGGCACCGTGGGCACAGTCGACCACAAGCTTCAGGCCATCGAAACTGGTGCTGCTAGGCACGCTGCTCTTGCAGAATTCGATGTATCGACCAGCAGCATCGTTGATGCGCGAGACCTTGCCCAGCTTGCCTGAGTCGACAACGGTCATCGGCTGGTCGAGCAACTCTTCGATCATCAGCTCGATTTCGTCCGGCAGCTTGGTGCCCTGACCCGAGAAAAACTTGATGCCGTTGTCTTCGTGCGGGTTGTGCGAAGCACTGATGACAATGCCCGCCTGGGCATGGAAGGTGCGAGTCAGATAGGCGATGGCCGGTGTAGGCATTGGCCCCAGCAGCATGACATCAGCACCTGCGGCGGCCAAACCAGCTTCGAGTGCGGACTCGAACATGTAGCCGGAGATACGTGTGTCCTTGCCCACCAGCACCCGGCAATTGCCCTGCTTGCGGAAGGCCATTCCGGCCGCCCAGCCAAGCTTCAGCATGAAGTCAGGCGTGATCGGGTATTCGCCGACGCGGCCACGAATGCCGTCGGTACCAAAGTATTTTCTGCTCATAGGGACTCCAATGTACTTATTCGGCGTTTTGTACCGCAGCAATCATGCGTACCACATCGACAGTTTCGGCCACGTCATGGACACGAAGGATGCTCGCCCCCTTGGTCATGGCCAACGCCGCCAGCGCAAGGCTGCCGTACAAGCGCTCGCCGACCGGACGTTCCAGCGTCAGGCCGATCATGCTCTTTCGTGATACGCCCACCAGTAGCGGGCGCCCAAGGCGATAGAGCGCTTCCATGTGTTTGAACAGGCTCAGGTTGTGCGCCAGGGTCTTGGCGAAACCAAAGCCAGGGTCAAGGATTACTCTGTTCGCGTCGATGCCCGCTGCAGCGCAGGCGGCCATCCGCTGCTCCAGATAACGCGTGACGTCAGCGGTCACATCATCGTAATACGGGTCGTCCTGCATGTTACCCGGCTCGCCGCGCATGTGCATGAGGCACACCGGTAGCCCGGTATCGGCAGCGGCGTCCAGGGCGCCATCACGCTCCAGGGCACGCACATCATTGATCAACCCGGCACCGAGGCGCGCCGATTCACGCATGACGGCAGGCGTGGAGGTATCGACCGAAATGACGACGTCGAGGCGGCTGTTGATGGCCTCGACCATCGGCGCCACACGCTCCAGCTCCTCGGTCACCGATACCGCCCGCGCGCCAGGGCGGGTGGACTCACCGCCAATGTCGATCAGCGTGGCACCGGCCGCAACCATCGCTTCGGCATGGCGCAGGGCCTCGTCGCGCTGGCTGAAGCGCCCGCCATCGGAGAAGGAATCGGGGGTGATATTGAGAATACCCATGACATGGGTACGCGACAAATCAAGAACCCGGTTGCCGCAAGGCAACCGGGTCGGGTACTGCACTGAGCTCATAGACGCCCTTAGAGTTGAGCGGCCGGGCCGCCGATTGGCGATTCAGGGCGATCATCCTGGGCAGCAGGGGTGCCCGAATGCTTGTCATCGTCCCAATCACGCGGTTCGCGTGGCGTACGGCCAGCCATGATGTCATCGATCTGATCGGCATCAATGGTCTCATACTTCATCAGCGCTTCGGTCATCGCTTCGAGCTTGTCGCGATTCTCGATCAGCAGCTGCTTGGCAGTGGCGTAGCACTGGTCGATGATGCTGCGTACTTCGGAGTCGATCAGCTTGGCAGTCTCGCCGGAAACACTGGCGTGCTGGCTGCCCGCGCTGCGGCCGAGGAACACTTCACCCTCTTCTTCTGCGTACATCAGCGGGCCGAGTTTTTCCGACAAGCCCCACTTGGTGACCATGTTGCGAGCGATCTGGCTGGCCCGCATGATGTCGTTGGAGGCACCGGTGGTGACGCCGTCGAAGCCCAGGGTCATCTCTTCGGCGATACGGCCGCCGTACAACGAGCAGATCTGGCTGATCAGTGCACGCTTGGACAGGCTGTAGCGGTCTTCTTCCGGCAGGAACATGGTCACGCCCAAGGCGCGACCGCGCGGAATGATCGAAACCTTGTAGACCGGGTCGTGCTCAGGCACCAGGCGACCAACGATGGCATGACCCGCCTCGTGGTAGGCAGTGTTGCGCTTTTCTTTCTCGGACATGACCATGGTCTTGCGCTCGGCGCCCATCATGATCTTGTCCTTGGCCAGCTCGAACTCTTTCATTTCGACCAGGCGCTTGTTGGAACGCGCGGCAAACAGCGAGGCCTCGTTGACCAGGTTGGCCAGGTCGGCACCGGAGAAGCCAGGGGTACCACGGGCAATGACCGCCGGGTTGACGTTTTCGCCAATCGGCACCTTGCGCATGTGCACCTTGAGGATCTGTTCGCGACCGCGGATGTCTGGCAGGCCTACCACTACCTGGCGGTCGAAACGGCCTGGACGCAGCAGCGCCGGGTCGAGTACGTCAGGGCGGTTGGTAGCGGCAATGACGATGATGCCATCGTTCATTTCGAAGCCGTCCATCTCTACCAGCAACTGGTTGAGGGTTTGCTCACGCTCGTCGTGACCACCGCCCATGCCAGCACCACGGTGGCGACCAACGGCGTCGATCTCGTCGATGAAGATGATGCACGGGGCGTGCTTCTTGGCCTGTTCGAACATGTCGCGCACACGGCTGGCACCGACACCGACGAACATTTCCACGAAGTCCGAACCGGAAATGGTGAAGAACGGTACTTTCGCCTCGCCCGCAATGGCCTTGGCCAGCAGGGTCTTACCGGTACCGGGCGGGCCAACCATCAGCACACCGCGCGGGATACGACCACCCAGGCGCTGGAACTTGCCCGGATCGCGCAGGAACTCGACCAGCTCGCCCACTTCTTCCTTGGCTTCGTCGCAACCTGCAACGTCAGCCAATGTGGTCTTGACCTGGTCTTCGGACAGCAGGCGCGCCTTGCTCTTGCCAAAGCTCATCGGCCCGCCCTTGCCACCCGCACCACCTTGCATCTGGCGCATGAAGAACATGAACACGGCGATGATGACCAGGATCGGGAAGCTGGCGACCAGCAACTGCGTCCAAATGCTCTGCTGCTCTGGCTGCTTGCCTTCGACAACCACGTGGTTGTCGACCAGGTCACCGATCAGGCCATTGTCGGTAATGGCCGGGCGCACGGTCTTGAAGTTGTCGCCGTCGGCGCGCTTGCCGGTAATGATGTAGCCGTCGACGGTCACACGCTCGACCTTGCCATCCTTGACCTGCTGGATGAAGTCGGAATAGTTGAGGGTCTGCGGCTCGTTAGGGCTGGAGAAGTTGTTCATCACTGTCACCAGGACAGCTGCGATGATCAACCACAGGATCAGATTCTTTGCCATGTCGTTCAATTCGCTACCCTCTGAGGCCGGCGCACGACGCAGCCGTGCCTCGCATGATATTCATCGCCCTAACTTACTACATTACCTACGCAGCCGCAGGCACCGTCTGTAACCCTTTGTGAAAGCTAGACTACACGAAGTTCGGACGATCCAGACGGGAGGGCCGATTGGAAATAACTATCGACCACCCGCAGCACGCTGTTCAAACGCCTTTGAAACCCTTGCCCAACAGGTACTGCTCACGGGAACGGTCCCGCGAAGAAGACGGCTTGCGCATTTGCACCTTGTCGAACTTGGTGCGCACATCCTTCAGGTACATATCAAAGCCTTCGCCCTGGAAAATCTTGATCAGGAAATCACCGCCGGGCTTCAGCACGCGGGTTGCCAGATCCAGAGCCAGCTCGCAGAGGAACATGGCGCGCGGCATGTCCACTTCGGGCGTACCACTCATATTGGGGGCCATGTCCGAAATCACAAGGTCTACGTGCGAATCACCGACCGCCGCGAGGATCTGCTGCAACACTGCATCCTCGGTGAAGTCACCCTGGATGAAGGTCACGTCGGGGATCGAGTCCATTTCCAGGATATCTGAAGCGATCAACCGGCCCTGACCACCAATCAGACGACTGGTCACCTGCGACCAGCCGCCAGGGGCTGCGCCAAGGTCGATTACACTCATGCCAGGACGGATCAGGCGGTCCTTTTCCTGGATCTCCAGCAGTTTGTAGCTCGCACGCGAGCGGTAGCCATCCTTCTGCGCTTGTTTCACAAAAGGGTCGTTAAAATGCTCTCGCAGCCAGTTTGCGCTGCTTTTGGAACGTTGTACCACGGGGCACCTCGATGATATGCGTCGTGATTGACTGGGCGGAGCCGGTGGCCCTCGGGTAAAATGCCGGTCAATTTTACAGAATCAGACGGAAAGGGTCAGATTATGCCGCTCAATAACGAGCAGAAGAAGCAGTACAAGTCCATTGGTCATGACCTGAAGCCGGTTTTGATCGTTGCTGGCAACGGTTTGAATGAAGGCGTAGTTGCCGAACTGGAACGCGCCCTGGTCGACCATGAGCTGATCAAGGTCGAGATTCGCTCGGAAGACCGCGAAGAACGTGCCGCAACCATTGCAGAACTGTGCAAGGCCGGCCGTGCCGAGCTGGTGCAGACCATCGGCAAGAAAGCGCTGATCTACCGTAAGAACCCACAGCCCAACAAGCAGCTGTCCAATATCCACCGCTACAAGTAACGGTGGCTCCGATCAGTGGCGCGGTTTGCGCGCCCTGATCGGTACCGGCTGGGCCACCAGCACGATGCCGGAAAAACCCAGCACCAGGAAACAGAACATCTGCCAGCGCTCGCCGACCGAAATGCCGTAGCGCAAGGTGTAGTACCCCACGCAGGCTGAAAACCCCAGCAACAGCATCTGGCCGCGAAATTGCCGCCACCAGGCCGCCAGGCCGTCCACCCTCGCCAGTACCGCCAGCTGAGTCAACAGCCCAAGCAGCGCCACGCCAATCAACCAGCGGTCGATCTGCCCGGCAATGTCTTGCACCAGCAAGGGTGCCAGACCACTGACCTTGAGCGCAGGCACCAGCCCCACATGGAACACCCACAGGCCACCAACCCAGAAAACCTGGGCCAGTTGCCAGAGGATCCCCTCAAGGGATGGCGCCCGCAGGCGCCGGTCAGATGTGCTGGACTTCGACAATCTCGTACTCGACCGTGCCGCTTGGCGTCTTGATGACGACGATGTCGCCTTCTTCCTTGCCGATAATGGCACGGGCAATCGGCGCGCTTGCCGAAAGCTTGCCGAGCTTGATGTTGGCTTCATCCTCGCCAACGATCTGGTACTTGACCCGCTCGTCGGTTTCGGTGTTGGCCAGCTCAACGGTGGTGCCGAAGATGACCTTGCCGGTATGGGCAATGGTGGTCACGTCGATCACGACCGAGTTCTGCAGACGGCCTTCGATATCGCGGATACGCGCCTCGACCATGCCCTGCTCTTCGCGGGCGGCATGGTATTCGGCGTTTTCCTTGAGGTCGCCCAGTTCGCGCGCTTCACCGATCGCCTGGCTCAGGCGCGGGCGCTCGGTCTTGCTCAGGAACAGGTGCTCCTCTTCCAGGGCGCGAGCGCCCTGGACGGTCATCGGGTACTTGGTAATGCTCATGCTTTCAGTCCTGCATGCAGATCTTGCAGGCGACGAACGGTCTTTTCAGGACCAAATTTCAGCGCCTCGCAGATGGCTTCACCAGCCGCAATGGTAGTGGTGCAGTAAATCTTGTGCTGCAGCGCATTGCGACGAATCGAGTAGGAGTCGGCAATCGACTGACGGCCTTCGGTGGTGTTGATGATCAGCGACACTTCGTCGTTCTTGATCATGTCGACCACGTGCGGGCGGCCTTCGGTCACCTTGTTCACACGGCGCACTTTCAGGCCAGCCGCCTCGATAACCTTGGCGGTGCCAGCAGTTGCAACCACTTCGAAGCCCAGGGCGATCAGGTCGCGGGCAACGCCAGCCACTTGTGGCTTGTCGTCGTCACGCACGCTGATGAACGCGGTACCACCGGTCGGCAGCACTTCGCTGGCACCCATCTGGGCTTTGGCGAACGCTTCACCGAAGGTGTCACCGACACCCATGACTTCACCGGTCGATTTCATCTCAGGGCCGAGGATCGGGTCAACCCCCGGGAACTTGGCGAACGGGAAGACGGCTTCCTTGACGCTGTAGAAGTTCGGGATGATTTCCTGGGTGAAGCCCAGCTCTTTCAGGGTTTTACCGGCCATCACGCGGGCGGCGATCATGGCCAGGGAAGTGCCGATGCACTTGGACACGAACGGCACGGTACGCGAGGCGCGCGGGTTGACTTCGATCACGTAGATCTTGTCGCCTTGCAGGGCCAGCTGCACGTTCATCAGGCCGACAACGCCCAGCTCCAGGGCCATTTTGGTGACCTGTACGCGGACTTCGTCCTGCACTTCCTTGCTCAGCGAGTAAGGTGGCAGCGAGCACGCCGAGTCGCCGGAGTGAACGCCGGCCTGTTCGATGTGCTGCATGATGGCGCCGATCACAACGTCAGTGCCATCGCACACCGCATCCACGTCCATCTCGATGGCGCAGTTGAGGAAGTGGTCGAGCAGTACCGGGCTGTCGTTCGACACTTGTACCGCTTCACGCAGGTAGCGTTTGAGCTCGTCCAGTTCGTAGACGATTTCCATGGCGCGGCCGCCCAGTACGTACGACGGGCGCACCACCAGCGGGTAGCCGATGCCGCCAGCAGCACGGATGGCTTCTTCTTCGCTGCGTACGGTGGCGTTTGGCGGCTGCAGCAGGTTCAGGCGCTGAACCATCTGCTGGAAGCGCTCACGGTCTTCGGCGCGGTCGATGGCATCCGGGCTGGTACCGATGATCGGTACGCCGGCTTCTTCCAGGGCACGTGCCAGTTTCAGCGGGGTCTGGCCGCCGTAATGGACGATCACGCCTTTCGGCTTCTCGACACGGCACACTTCCAGCACGTCTTCCAGGGTCAGCGGCTCGAAGTACAGGCGGTCGGAGGTGTCGTAGTCGGTGGAGACGGTTTCCGGGTTGCAGTTGACCATGATGGTCTCGTAACCGTCTTCACGCAGCGCCAGGGCGGCGTGTACGCAGCAGTAGTCGAACTCGATACCTTGGCCGATACGGTTCGGGCCGCCACCCAGGATCATGATCTTGTCGCGTGTCGACGGGTTCGCCTCGCACTCTTCCTCGTAGGTGGAGTACAGGTAGGCGGTGTCGGTGGCGAACTCGGCGGCGCAGGTGTCGACGCGCTTGTACACCGGGAACACTTCCAGCTTGTGGCGGTGACGGCGCAGGTTCTTGTCGGTGATACCCAGCAGCACGGCCAGGCGCTGGTCCGAGAAACCTTTGCGCTTGAGGCGCAGCATCAGGCTCTTGTCGATGGACGACAGGGCCAGGGTCTTGACCTTCTCTTCTTCCTTGATCAGATCTTCCATCTGCACCAGGAACCACATGTCGATGCCGGTCAGTGCGAAGATTTCTTCACAGGTCATGCCCGAACGCATGGCGTCAGCGACGTACCAGATACGCTCGGCGCCCGGTACGGTCAGCTCGCGCTTGAGGATGCCGGCAGCTTCAGGGCTGGCCAGGTCCACTTTCGGGTCCAGACCGCAGGCACCGACTTCCAGGCCGCGCAGGGCTTTCTGCAGGGATTCCTGGAAGGTACGGCCGATGGCCATGACTTCACCCACGGATTTCATCTGGGTGGTCAGGCGGGCGTCGGCTTTCGGGAATTTCTCGAAGGCAAAGCGCGGCAGCTTGGTGACGACGTAGTCGATCGACGGCTCGAAGGAAGCCGGGGTGCGGCCGCCGGTGATGTCGTTCTGCAGTTCGTCGAGGGTGTAGCCAATGGCCAGCTTGGCGGCGATCTTGGCGATCGGGAAGCCGGTGGCCTTGGAAGCCAGGGCGGACGAACGCGATACGCGCGGGTTCATCTCGATGACGACCATACGGCCGGTGTCCGGGCAGATACCGAACTGCACGTTGGAACCGCCGGTTTCAACACCGATTTCACGCAGCACCGCCAGCGAGGCGTTGCGCATGATCTGGTATTCCTTGTCGGTCAGGGTCTGCGCGGGAGCAACGGTGATCGAGTCACCGGTGTGCACGCCCATCGGGTCGAAGTTTTCGATCGAGCAGACGATGATGCAGTTGTCCTTTTTGTCGCGGACCACTTCCATCTCGTACTCTTTCCAGCCGATCAGCGATTCGTCGATCAGCAGCTCTTTGGTCGGCGACAGGTCCAGACCACGGGTGCAGATTTCTTCGAATTCTTCACGGTTGTAAGCGATACCACCGCCGGTGCCACCCATGGTGAACGACGGGCGAATGATGCACGGGAAGCCGAGCTTTTCGAGGACCGCATTGGCCTCTTCCATGCTGTGGGCGATACCCGAGCGCGGGCATTCCAGGCCGATGTCTTTCATGGCCTTGTCGAAGCGCGAGCGGTCTTCAGCCTTGTCGATGGTGTCGGCGTTGGCACCGATCATCTCTACGCCGAACTTCTCCAGAACGCCGTGGCGCTCCAGGTCCAGGGCGCAGTTCAGGGCGGTCTGCCCCCCCATGGTCGGCAAAACGGCGTCCGGGCGCTCTTTCTCGATGATCTTGGCCACCGACTGCCACTTGATCGGCTCGATGTAGGTGGCGTCGGCCATGGCCGGGTCGGTCATGATGGTGGCTGGGTTGGAGTTCACCAGGATGACGCGGAAACCTTCCTCGCGCAGGGCCTTGCAGGCCTGGGCGCCGGAGTAGTCGAATTCACAGGCCTGGCCGATCACGATCGGGCCGGCACCGAGAATCAGGATGCTTTTGATGTCTGTACGTTTTGGCATGGTGGTCACTCAAATCCGGGGTCAGTCGGCAAGCCGCTTAGAACAATCTGGGTCAGGCGCTTCCGGGCGCGGCGCGAGCCGGCCCGGGGCCTTGAAGCAGGATGCTCAGCGGCGCTTGGCCATGGCATCGGTGAAACGATCGAACAGTGGCGCGACGTCGGTCGGGCCAGGGCTCGCTTCAGGGTGGCCCTGGAAGCTGAACGCGCTCTTGTCGGTGCGCTCGATACCCTGCAGGGTGCCGTCGAACAGCGACTTGTGGATGGCGCGAACGTTGCCCGGCAGGGTAGCTTCATCAACAGCAAAACCGTGGTTCTGGCTGGTGATCATGACCACACCGCTGTCCAGGTCCTGGACCGGGTGGTTGGCACCGTGGTGACCGTGGCCCATTTTCACGGTCTTGGCGCCGGAGGCCAGGGCCAGCAGCTGGTGGCCGAGGCAGATGCCGAATACCGGAATCTCGGTTTCGAGGATTTCCTTGATCGCCTGGATGGCGTAGTCGCACGGCTCAGGGTCACCAGGGCCGTTGGACAGGAACACGCCGTCCGGGTTGAGGGCCAGCACTTCGCTGGCCGGGGTCTGGGCCGGCACCACGGTCACGCGGCAGCCACGGGCAACCAGCATGCGCAGGATGTTCAGCTTGACGCCGTAGTCGAAGGCAACCACGTGGTAAGGCAGGTCGGCAGCTTCGATGGTCGGGTGGCTGTCGGTTTTCAGCTCCCACACGCTGGAGCGCCACTCGTAGCGCTCTTTGGTGGAAACGACCTTGGCCAGGTCCATGCCCTTCAGGCCCGGGAAACCACGGGCAGCGGCGATGGCGGCTTCTTCGCTGATGTTGTCACCGGCGAGGATGCAACCGTTCTGGGCGCCCTTTTCACGCAGGATACGGGTCAGGCGACGGGTGTCGATACCAGCGATGGCAACGACGTTGTTGGCCTTGAGGTATTCAGGCAGCGACTGGGTGTTACGCCAGTTGCTGGCCAGCAGCGGCAGGTCACGGATGACCAGGCCAGCGGACCAGACGCGATTCGACTCGGCATCTTCCGGCGTAGTACCGGTGTTACCGATGTGCGGGTAGGTCAGGGTAACGATTTGCTGCGCATAGGAAGGGTCTGTAAGGATTTCCTGGTAGCCGGTCATAGCGGTGTTGAATACCACCTCACCAACGGTCTGACCGTCGGCACCAATGGCTTCACCGCGAAAAATACTGCCGTCGGCAAGGGCGAGTATGGCTGGCTTTGTCAAGAAGACCTCCCGTAAATCAAGCATGAAAGGGCGATCGCAGGTTGCAAAAAAGCGGAGTGACGTATGGACACGTCACCCCGCTTTCATGTGCTGAATTCAATTCGCTGCGCGCTTTTAGTGGACACACTAAAGCTGTAGCTTACAGAAAAGTGCGTTTTCGGTCTACCGCATATGTGTCTCTAAAACACATGAATGCGACAGACCGACATCGGCGGTGGCTTCTTCGCGGGCTTGCCCGCTCCCACAAGACCGGCGCAATACCCGTGGGAGCGGGCAAGCCCGCGAAGAAACCAACACCACTCGAACGGCTTAGCGCAGCTCGAGCACATCCTGCATGTCGTACAGGCCAGGCTCGCGCCCATCCAGCCACAGCGCCGCACGCACGGCGCCCTTGGCGAAGGTCATGCGGCTGGAGGCCTTGTGAGTGATTTCCAGACGCTCGCCTTCGGCAGCGAACAATACAGTGTGATCACCCACCACATCACCGGCACGCACAGTCGCGAAACCAATGGTCTTGCGATCACGTGCACCGGTCTGCCCTTCGCGGCCATACACAGCCACTTCCTGCAGGTCCCGGCCCAGCGCATTGGCAACCACTTCACCCATGCGCAGCGCAGTACCCGACGGCGCATCGACCTTGTGCCGGTGGTGCGCCTCGATGATCTCGATATCAACATCATCACCCAGCACCCGCGCCGCCATATCCAGCAGCTTGAGGCTGAGGTTGACGCCGACACTGAAGTTGGCGGCAAACACGATCGGAATGTCCTTGCCCGCCTCGGCCAGCAGCTGCTTCTCTTCAACAGAGAAGCCCGTAGTACCGATGATCATCGCCTTGCCGTGCTTGCGGCAGAACGCCAGGTTCTTGAGGGTGACCGAAGGGTGCGTGAAATCGATCAGCACGTCGAACTCGTCGGCAACCTTGGCCAGGTCATCGGACAGCAGCACACCGATCCGGCCGAGGGCCGCCAATTCACCGGCGTCCGCCCCGACCAGCGAGCTGTCAGGGCGATCGATCGCTGCCGTCAGGCCGGCACCCGGGGTTTGCTGCACAGCCTCGATCAGGGTCTTGCCCATCCGCCCTGCCGCGCCCATCACTGCAATACGTCGCATAGCCTTTTCCTTGTCAGAGATCGCCGAAGAAGCGCTTCACGCCATCGAACCAGCCACTGGCCTTGGGCGAGTGGGAGCTGTCGCCTTCCAGCGAGTCACGCAGCTCTTCGAGCAGCTCGCGCTGACGGCGACTGAGGTTGACCGGGGTTTCCACCGCCACACGGCACAGCAGGTCACCCGCACCACCACCGCGCACCGGCGCCACACCCTTGCCACGCAGGCGGAACTGCTTGCCAGTCTGGGTGCCTTCCGGAATCTTCAGCTTCACGCGACCATCGAGGGTCGGCACTTCCAGCTCACCACCCAAGGCGGCATCGGTGTAGCTGATGGGCACTTCGCAGTACAGGTGCTTGCCGTCGCGCTGGAAGATCTCGTGCTCACGCACACTGATCACCACGTACAGGTCGCCAGTCGGGCCACCATGGGTACCAGCCTCGCCCTCGCCCGAGAGGCGGATGCGGTCGCCGGTATCGACACCTGCCGGCACCTTGACCGACAACGTCTTGTATTCTTCGACACGCCCTTCGCCGTGGCACGAGGTGCACGGGTCGGTAATGATCTTGCCCTGGCCATGGCAGCGCGGGCAGGTTTGCTGCACCGAGAAGAAGCCTTGCTGCATGCGCACCTGACCGATGCCGCCGCACGTCGGGCAGGTCGACGGGGTCGAACCCTTCTTGGCACCGGAACCGTCGCAAGGCTGGCAATTGACCAGGGTAGGAACGCGGATGCTGACCGTGGTGCCACGCACCGCTTCTTCCAGGTTCAGCTCCAGGGTGTAGCGCAGGTCGCTGCCGCGCTGGGCACCGCCACGTCCGCCACCACGGCCACCGCCACCAAAGAAGTCGCTGAATACATCACCGAAGATGTCGGAGAAGTTGGCGCCACCGAAGCCGGCACCGCCGCCGCCCATGCTTGGGTCGACACCGGCATGGCCATACTGGTCGAACGCCGCGCGCTTGCTGGCATCAGACAGTACTTCGTAGGCCTCGTTGGCCTCCTTGAACATGTCTTCCGACTCTTTGTCACCCGGGTTGCGGTCCGGGTGGTACTTCATCGCCAAACGGCGGTAAGCCTTTTTGAGGTCAGCTTCACTGGCGCCGCGCTCGACACCCAGAACCTCATAGTAATCACGCTTGGACATAGGTCATTTGCACCTTGTTGGGCGTCTGGCATCTGCGCCGCGCCGTCAGCACCTGCCTGCGCCACCAAGGGCCGCTGACAGATGCTGTAAAAATTCTCGAATTCCAGATACGCCAACGCGGGAGCAAGCCCCCGCGCGGCGACATCCTACCAGCTCACCGCCAAACGGCGGTGAGCTGGCCGACAACATGCAACGATTACTTCTTGTCGTCGCCTTTTACTTCTTCGAACTCGGCGTCAACCACGTCATCGTGCTTGGCTTCCGGCTCGGCCTGCTGCGCGCCCCCCTGAGGCTGTTCGGCCGACTGCTCGGCGTACATCTTCTGGGCAACCGGGGCAGAGACCTTGGACAGCTCTTCGACCTTGGCATCGATTGCAGCCTTGTCATCGCCTTTGACAGCGGTTTCCAGGGCAACAACGGCAGCCTCGATGGCAGTTTTCTCTTCAGCGGTGACCTTGTCACCCGCGTCAGCGACCATCTTGCGGGTCGAGTGAACCAGCGCATCACCCTGGTTACGGGCAGCGGCCAGCTCTTCGAACTTGCGGTCTTCCTCGGCGTTGGCCTCGGCGTCACGCACCATGCGCTCGATCTCTTCGTCCGACAGGCCGGAGTTGGCCTTGATCACGATCGACTGCGACTTACCGGTCGCCTTGTCTTTGGCGCTGACGTGCAGGATGCCGTTGGCATCGATGTCGAAGGTAACTTCGATCTGAGGCACGCCACGTGGAGCTGGCGGAATGTCAGCCAGGTCGAACTTGCCCAGCGATTTGTTCTGCGCGGCCTGCTTACGCTCACCTTGCAGCACGTGAATGGTCACGGCGCCCTGGTTGTCGTCGGCAGTCGAGAACACCTGCGACTTCTTGGTCGGAATGGTGGTGTTTTTCTCGATCAGCGCAGTCATCACGCCGCCCATGGTTTCGATACCCAGGGTCAGCGGGCTGACGTCCAGCAGCAGCACGTCTTTCACATCGCCGGCCAGAACAGCAGCCTGGATGGCGGCGCCCATGGCGACGGCTTCGTCCGGGTTGACGTCCTTGCGCGCTTCTTTACCGAAGAAGTCGGCAACGGTTTTCTGCACCAGCGGCATACGGGTCTGGCCACCGACCAGGATCACGTCGTCGATCTTGCTGGCGTCGATGCCGGCATCTTTCAGGGCGATACGGCAAGGCTCGATGGTGCGCTGCACCAGCTCCTCAACCAGCGACTCCAGCTTGGCGCGGGAGATCTTCACGTTCAGGTGCTTAGGACCGGTGGCATCTGCAGTGATGTACGGCAGGTTGACATCGGTCGACTGAGCAGACGACAGCTCGATCTTGGCCTTCTCGGCCGCTTCCTTCAGGCGCTGCATGGCCAGAGGGTCGCCCTTCAGGTTCATGCCGGACTCTTTCTTGAACTCTTCGACCAGGTAGTCGATCAGCAGCATGTCGAAGTCTTCGCCACCCAGGAAGGTGTCGCCGTTGGTAGCCAGTACTTCGAACTGGTGCTCACCGTCGACTTCGGCGATTTCGATGACCGAAACGTCGAAGGTACCGCCACCCAGGTCATAAACGATGACAGTGTGGTCGCCCTTGGCCTTGTCCATGCCGTAGGCCAGCGCAGCAGCGGTCGGTTCGTTGATGATGCGCTTCACGTCCAGACCGGCGATGCGGCCGGCGTCTTTGGTCGCCTGACGCTGGCTGTCGTTGAAGTAGGCCGGAACGGTGATGACCGCTTCGGTAACTGGCTCGCCGAGGTAGTCTTCGGCGGTTTTCTTCATCTTTTTCAGCACTTCGGCGCTGATTTGCGGCGGTGCCATTTTCTGGCCGTTCACTTCAACCCAGGCGTCACCGTTGTCAGCCTTGGCGATCTTGTACGGAACCAGTTGGATGTCTTTCTGCACGACCTGCTCTTCAAAGCGGCGGCCGATCAGGCGCTTTACCGCGAACAGGGTGTTGTGCGGGTTGGTAACAGCCTGGCGCTTGGCCGACTGACCTACCAGGATTTCGCCATCGTTGGCGTAGGCCACGATCGAAGGGGTGGTACGCGCACCTTCGGCGTTTTCGATGACTTTGACGTTACCGTTTTCCAGGATGGAGACACACGAGTTGGTGGTCCCCAGGTCGATACCGATGATTTTGCCCATGTTAACTCTCCCGAAACTTGAATTTGGTAGCAGCGACTACTTTGGCCAACTGCGGTAATACTTGAAGGCTTGACACCTAGATGGGGTTGCCCAGACGGATTTCAAGCCTTTTCATTGATCGAGGGTTGCGCAGCGCTCGGCGCCTTGCTGACCACCACCATGGCGGGGCGCAGCAGACGGCCGTTCAGCAGGTAACCCTTCTGGAACACGTTCAGCACGCTGTTCGGCTCGACTTCGGCGCTTTCCTGCATGGCCATCGCCTGGTGATGCTCAGGGTTGAACGGTTCACCGTGCGGATCGACGACTTCGAGGTTGTAGCGCTTCAGGGTGTCCTGGAACATCTTGAGGGTCAGTTTGACGCCTTCGCGGATGGCCTTGACCTGCTCATCTTCATCACTGGAGTGCGCCAGGGCCAATTCCAGGCTGTCGATCACCGGCAGCAAGTCGTTGGAGAACTTCTCCAGGGCGAACTTGTGGGCTTTCTCGACATCCTGCTCGGCACGACGGCGCACGTTCTGCACGTCGGCAACGGCGCGCAGCGCCTGGTCCTTGGCTGCGGCCAGCTGTTCCTCGAGCTCCAGAACACGGGTGTCAGCTGCAGTGCCTGCACCGGTTTCTTCCACGTTAAGGTCTTTCTCGTTCAGCTGTTCATCAGCCATGGGGTCTCTCCTGCGCAATTTTGTGGACTGCGAGCCAGGCTCGCCTGTGATGTCGGCTATATGGGGCCGGAAAAACCAGCTTCAAGGGGCAAGGTGGTTTTCCCGGTTACAACAGAATCTGCCAAGGGGCATTGGCAGGCCTGAAAAAAGTACTGTATAAATAACCAGACCTGACTTTCGGGAGCCGCCCCTCATGCTGGTGCACCTGTCCATTCACAACTACGCCATCGTCGAGCACCTCGACCTCGAAATTGCCCGCGGCATGTCCGTCATCACGGGCGAGACCGGTGCCGGCAAATCGATCATGCTCGACGCCCTCGGCCTGGCCCTGGGCGATCGGGCCGACAGTGGCGTGGTGCGCCCTGGCACCGACAAGGCAGACATCCTCGCCACCTTCGACCTGGTAGACATCCCCGAGGCCCACGCCTGGCTGGCCGAACGCGACCTGAACAACGACGGGCTGTGCATACTGCGCCGGGTCATCACCGCCGAAGGCCGTAGCCGCGGCTACATCAACGGCACGCCGTGCCCGCTGGGCGACCTCAAGGCGCTGGGCGAGCTGCTGATCGATATCCACAGCCAGCACGAGCACCAGTCGCTACTGAAAACCGACACCCACCGCCGCCTGCTCGACGAGTACGCCGGCGCCGTCGACCTGGCCCGCCAGGTGCATCTGGCGGCCAAGCGCTGGAACCAGACCCGCCTGGAGCTGGAGCGGCTGTCCAATTCAGGTGATGAGCAGCGCGCCCGCCATCAGTTGCTCAGCTACCAGCTGGAAGAGCTGGACAACCTGGGCCTGGGCGAGCACGAACTGGAGCAACTGGAGCAGGAGCACAAGAACCTGACCAGCGCCGAAGCGCTGTTCGGCATTTGTCGCCAGGTGATCGACCAGTGCAGTGAAAGCGACTCGGGCAACGTGCTCAGCGCCCTCACCTCCAGCCTCAACCGGCTGGGCGCTGCCACCCACTCGCCCAAGGCCTTGGGCGAGGCCGCCAACCTGATCGCCAGCGCTCAGATCCAGGTAGAAGAAGCCGTAGGCGAGCTCAACCGCTTCCTCGACAACTTCGACGCCGACCCGATGCGCCTGCAGGCTTTGGAAGAACGCCTCGACACCATCTATACACTGGCGCGCAAACACCGCGTGCACCCCACTGAACTGCCGCACCTGCAGCAACAACTGATGGAAGAAATCGAAGGCCTGAACGCCAGCGACGAGTCGATCGAGCGGCTGGGCGAAGAACTGGCTGCTTTCGCACAGCATTATAAAGAGCGGGCCCGTGAACTCAGCGCCCTGCGCCAGCAAGCCGCCCAGCAACTGGCGGGCGCCGTCGAGCAGGAAATCCAGCGCCTGGGCATGCCCGGCGGGCGTTTCCGCATCGAGCTGACGCCCACCGAGGGGGCAGACCTGTCACCGCATGGCCTGGAGCAGATCGAACTGCTGGTCAGCGCCAACCCCGGCCAACCGCTCAAGGGCCTGGCAAAGGTGGCTTCGGGGGGCGAACTGTCGCGTATCAGCCTGGCGATCCAGGTGATTACCGCACAGACATCGCGCATTCCTACCCTGGTGTTCGACGAAGTCGATGTGGGTATCGGCGGCCCTACTGCCGAAATCGTCGGCCAGTTGTTGCGCCGCCTGGGCGAGCGCGGCCAAGTGCTGACCGTGACTCACCTGCCACAGGTTGCGGCGCAAGGGCATCACCACCTGTTTGTACACAAGGTGCGCAACAGCGACACCACCCACACCGCCGTGGCCAGCCTGGGCAAGCGTGAGCGGGTAGAAGAAGTGGCGCGGATGCTGGGCGGCATTGACCTGACCAAGGAATCCCTGGCGCATGCGCGCAAGATGGTGGTTTCTGGCAAGGCCTGATGCTACCGGTACTGGCCCTATCGCCGGCAAGCCAGCTCCCACAAGGTGATCACAGGCCCTGAAATATGTGGTGTACCTGTGGGAGCTGGCTTGCCGGCGATAGGGCCAGTGCAGACAACCCAATTAATCTGCCGAAGCAGAAAGCACAAAGGCGACCCGAAGGTCGCCTTTGTCATTCATAACGATGAAAAATCGTTACTTCTTCTTACGCACATACAGGACCAGATTGTGGTCTACCAGCTCGAAGCCATGCTCGGCTACGATTTCGCGCTGGCGCTTCTCGATTTCGGCATCCATGAATTCGATGACTTCACTGGTATCCACGTTCACCATATGGTCGTGGTGACCGCCATCGGCCAGCTCAAACACTGCGTGGCCGCCGTCGAAGTTGTGGCGAACCACCAGACCCGCTGCTTCGAACTGGGTCAGTACGCGATAGACGGTGGCCAGGCCTACGTCCTCGCCTGCTTCCATCAGTGCCTTGTAAACATCCTCGGCACTCATGTGACGCTGCTCGGTGGAATCGAGCATCTGAAGGATCTTGACTCGAGGCAGGGTCACCTTGAGACCGGCTTTGCGTAATTCGCTATTTTCAACCATGGTCAGCTTTCTCGCCGATGCTGCTTCGCAGCTTCTCTTAATACGGGTATGATCGGGGTTTACGTTGTCCAGCCAAGATAGTGGAAGTCGCCCACCGATGCAAAACACCAAGCTCTTGCTAACCAGCCTCACCCTAGTGGGACTGCTCGCACTCGCCGGTTGCTCGTTTCCCGGGGTTTACAAAATCGACATCCAGCAGGGCAATGTCGTCACGCAGGACATGATAGACCAATTACGCCCGGGAATGACCCGCCGGCAAGTAAGGTTTATCATGGGCAACCCGCTAATTCAGGATACCTTCCACACCAATCGTTGGGATTACCTGTACAGCCTGCAGCCTGGTGGTGGTAAACGCCAGCAAGAGCGCATGAGCATCTTCTTCAACGAGAGCGACCAACTGGTCAGCTTGTCGGGCGACTTCATGCCAGGCGTCAGCCGCGACCAGGAAATCCTGGGGGGCAGCAGCGACACCACGATCAGCCCGGCCACCGAGCCAGGCCAGACAGCGCAGCCAGCGGCTCAGCCTGAAGAAAAACCAGCGAAGCCAGGCTCGGTGGAAGAATCCATCCAGCGCGAAATCGACACCATCGAGACCACCCCGGTCCCGACGCCGGCTCCGCTGGAAACCCGCTAGGCGGGAACAGCAGTCACAAAAAAGCCCGGACCTGGTCCGGGCTTTTTGTTTGCGGGCTATTCGTCAGGCATGCAATTGCTTGGCACGCTGGCAGAAGGCATCGACCAGTGTGTTGGCCGCCTGATTGAACAGCGGGCCCAACGTGGCGCGCACAATCGGCCCGGCATAATCGAAGGACAGGTCCAGGCTGATCTTGCAGGCCTTTTCACCCAGCGGCTTGAACACCCACACGCCATGCAGCTGCGTGAACGGCCCTTCCTCCAGGTTCATCTCGATAGACTGCCCCGGCACCAGCACGTTACGCGTGACGAAGTACTGGCTCATGCCGCCCTTGGCCACCTCCAGCTTGGCGTGCATGTGCGTGTCGCTGGCGTCGATCACCGTCGAGGCCGAGCACCACGGCAAAAACTCTGGGTAGCTGGCCACATCGTTGACCAGATCGTAGAGCGCCTGGGCGGGGTATGGCAGCAGGGCGGAGCGTTGAATATGGGTAGTCATCCAGGCGTCACTTCCAAGGCTGGGTGGCGACGCTTCGCAGCGTGCCGAAAACAGGTTCTGTGCGTATGACAGGGTTGGTATTGTCCGGTATTCATTCCGGTGGCTCAAGCACACCGAAATCCCATAGCGGACGACGCACGGACTTGCCTATAATGCCGCCCCTATGGCTAAGCAAAAAAAACATCCGACCGGGACCATCGCGCAAAATAAAAAAGCGCGACACGATTACTTCATCGAACACAAGTTCGAGGCCGGGCTGGTCCTGTCCGGCTGGGAAGTAAAAAGCCTGCGAGCTGGCAAGGCTCACCTCGTTGACAGTTACGTGCTGCTCAAGGACGGTGAAGCCTGGCTGTTCGGCAGCCACATCACCCCGCTGACCACTGCCAGCACCCACGTCATCGCCGACCCCATCCGCACCCGCAAGCTGCTGCTGAACAAGCGCGAGCTCGAGCGGCTGGAAGCGGCTGTAGCGCAAAAGGGCTACACCTGCGTGGCGTTGTCGCTGTACTGGAGCAAGCACCTGATCAAGTGCGAAATTGCGCTGGGCAAGGGCAAGAAGGAATACGACAAGCGCGACACCGTGCGCGAACGCGATTCCAACCGCGAGCTGCAGCGGGTCGTGCGGAACAAGGGCAAGGAAGACTAATCGGTCTTTAGCCTGTTCCCATAGGGACCGGCGCCAGGTTCAAACCCGGCGCCCATCCTGTGGGAGCGGGCGTGCCCGCGAAGAATCCAGCACCGATCTCAGCGCCCGCTGCGCCGCTCTGCACGCGCCACCCGCTGCGCTTCTTCGTGTGCCTCTTGCAGCACCTCCTGCACATACAGAATGTGCCGGCTGGACACCTCCCGCGCATCCTCCGCCCTGCCCTCGACAATCGCCAGGTACAGCTCCCGGTGCTGGCTGATCAGCATGTCCCGGGTCTCGGTCCGTTGCTGGTACATGCCACCAATATTGGTCACCACGTTGCGCTTGAGCAGGTCGAACAAACCACGAATGGTGTGCAGCAGCACCGCGTTATGGCTGGCCTCGGCAATCGCCAGGTGGAAACGCGCATCGGCCACCCCCTCCTCCGCCCGAGTGACTTCATCGACCCGGGTGTAGCAGTCCTGCAACGCATCGAAGGCCGCCTTCAGGCGTGCCCGGTCCGGCTCGGTGGCACGCTGGGCGGCGTAATAGGCACACGACGCCTCCAGGGTATGGCGAAATTCAAGCAGGTCGCGCTGCGCCTCGGCACTGTGCTCGAGCAACTGCAGCAATGGGTCGCTGAATGTAGAGCCCAGTGACTCGGCAACAAAATTGCCGCCGCCCTGGCGGCTGACCAGCAGCCCTTTGGCCACCAGCTTCTGGATCGCCTCACGCAGTGACGGGCGGGACACGCCGAACTGCTCGGCGAGGGCGCGTTCGGCCGGCAGCCGCTGCCCCGAGGTCAGCGTGCCTTCCAGAATCATCCCTTCCAACCGATCGACGATGTCGTCGGACAGGCGCCGTTGGCGGACCTGATCAAAAACCATCACATGCTCTCCACAAACCCCCGGCAAATTTCAGGGGCGCCTATTCTCGCCGATCCAGGCCGCGCAAACACCCATCAAGCCACGATTTTGCCTGCGCATCAGGCGCCCGCTCATCGGCACACGACCAAAGTTTTGCACAGGACAAATTGACACACCCACGACAGCGCTTTTAACCTAGCGGCCAGTCATTGTAAATTGGTCTTACCAATTATCCAATGCCAGTGCTGACCAACAACAATTAGGGGCCACCCCATATGCAAACCTGGCAACAACTCTATAGCCCGCTTGGTAGTCTTGGCCTGTCCGCACTGGCGGCAGTCATCCCTATCGTGTTCTTCTTCCTTGCCCTCGCCGTGTTCCGCCTGAAAGGCCACGTAGCGGGCAGCATCACCCTCGCGCTGTCGATCCTGGTGGCGATCTTCGCCTTCCAGATGCCTGTCGACATGGCCCTCGCTGCCGCGGGTTATGGCTTCCTCTACGGCCTCTGGCCTATCGCCTGGATCATCGTTGCCGCGGTGTTCCTGTACAAACTCACGGTCAAGAGTGGCCAGTTCGAAGTGATCCGCAGCTCGGTGCTGTCGATTACCGACGACCAGCGCCTGCAAGTGCTGCTGATCGGCTTCTGCTTCGGTGCCTTCCTCGAAGGCGCGGCGGGCTTCGGCGCCCCCGTGGCAATCACTGCCGCGCTGCTGGTGGGCCTGGGCTTCAACCCGCTATACGCCGCCGGCCTTTGCCTGATCGCCAACACCGCACCGGTGGCATTCGGTGCCCTGGGCATCCCGATCATCGTGGCCGGCCAGGTCACCGGCATCGACGCCTTCCACATCGGCGCCATGACCGGCCGCCAGCTGCCGCTGCTGTCGCTGTTCGTACCGTTCTGGCTGGTGTTCATGATGGACGGCCTGCGTGGCGTGAAGGAAACCTGGCCTGCCGCCCTGGTCGCCGGCCTGAGCTTCGCCGTTACCCAGTACTTCACGTCGAACTTCATCGGCCCGGAACTGCCCGACATCACCTCGGCACTGGCCAGCCTTATCTGCCTCACCCTGTTCCTGAAAGTCTGGCAGCCAAAGCGTTCGTTCAGCGAAGCCAAAGGTAGCGTCGGCGCAGCCGTTGTGCAGCCAAGTGGCAGCCAGCCTAGCCCTTACAGCTTTGGCGAAATCTTCAAGGCCTGGTCGCCGTTCCTGATCCTGACCGTACTGGTCACCATCTGGACCCTGAAGCCGTTCAAGGCAGCGTTTGCCCCGGGCGGTGCCATGTACAACTTCGTCTTCAACTTCGCCATCCCGCACCTCGACCAGTTGGTGATCAAGACCGCACCGATCGTTGCCGCGCCCACTGCCATGCCAGCGGTGTTCAAGCTCGACCCGATCTCCGCCACCGGCACCGCGATCTTCCTCTCGGCGCTGATTTCCATGGCAGTGCTGAAGATCAACTTCAAAACTGGTCTGACCACTTTCAAAGAGACCTTCTGGGAGCTTCGCTGGCCCATCCTGTCGATCGGCATGGTGCTGGCCTTCGCCTTCGTCACCAACTACTCGGGCATGTCCTCGACCATGGCCCTGGTACTGGCCGGCACCGGTGCCGCGTTCCCGTTCTTCTCGCCGTTCCTTGGCTGGCTGGGCGTATTCCTGACCGGCTCGGACACTTCGTCCAACGCCCTGTTCAGCTCGCTGCAGGCCACCACTGCTCACCAGATCGGGGTAAACGACACCCTGCTGGTAGCGGCCAACACCAGCGGCGGCGTGACCGGCAAGATGATCTCGCCACAGTCCATCGCCGTGGCCTGCGCTGCCACCGGCCTGGTGGGCAAGGAATCCGACCTATTCCGCTTCACCGTCAAGCACAGCCTGTTCTTTGCCACCATCGTCGGCCTGATCACCTTGGTGCAGGCTTACTGGCTGACCGGCATGCTGGTTCATCACTAAAGTGAAAGGGGCCGGGCGCCATTGCGCGCCCGGCACTCCCCACAAGCAACGCTGCGAGAATCCATGATCATTTCTGCCTCTACCGACTATCGCGCCGCGGCCCAACGCAAGCTGCCTCCCTTCCTGTTCCACTACGCCGACGGCGGCGCCTACGCCGAGCACACCCTGCGCCACAACGTGTCGGACCTGGCCGGCATTGCCCTGCGCCAGCGCGTGCTGAACAACATGTCCGAACTCAGCCTGGAAACAAAGCTGTTCGACGAAACTCTGAGCATGCCGGTGGCCTTGGCCCCGGTCGGCCTCACCGGCATGTACGCGCGCCGCGGCGAAGTGCAGGCGGCGCGTGCAGCCGCGGCCCATGGCATCCCGTTCACCATGTCTACCGTGTCGGTGTGCCCGATCGAAGAAGTGGCCCCGGCGATCAACCGGCCGATGTGGTTCCAGCTGTACGTGCTCAAGGACCGCGGCTTCATGCGCAACGCCCTGGAGCGGGCCAAGGCCGCAGGGGTCAAGACCCTGGTGTTCACCGTCGACATGCCCGTACCCGGCGCCCGCTACCGCGATGCCCACTCGGGCATGAGCGGCCGCAACGGCCCGCTGCGCCGTGTGTTGCAAGCCATGACCCACCCCGAGTGGGCGTGGGATGTCGGCGTGATGGGCCGCCCGCACGACCTGGGCAACATCTCCAAGTACCGCGGCAACCCCACCGGCCTGGCCGACTACATCGGCTGGCTGGGCAACAACTTCGACCCGTCCATCTCCTGGAAAGACCTGGAGTGGATCCGCGAGTACTGGGACGGCCCGATGATCATCAAGGGCATTCTCGATGCCGATGACGCCCGCGACGCGGTCAAGTTCGGCGCCGACGGCATCGTGGTGTCCAACCACGGCGGCCGCCAGCTCGATGGCGTGCTGTCCAGCGCCCGCGCCCTGCCGGCCATTGCCGACGCCGTCAAAGGCGACCTGAAAATTCTGGCCGACTCCGGCATCCGCAGTGGCCTCGACGTGGTGCGCATGATCGCCCTGGGCGCCGACACCGTACTGATCGGCCGCGCCTTCCTCTACGCCCTTGCCGTGCACGGCGAGGCTGGGGTGAAGAACCTGCTGGAGCTGTTCGAGAAGGAAATGCGCGTGGCGATGGTGCTGACCGGCGCCAAGTCGATCAGCGAGATCACCCGCGACTCGCTGGTACGCGAACTGGGCGCCTGACCGCCTGCCAGAAACACCGCCTGATTGACCCGGGGCATGTGGCGCAAAGACGCCACGGCCCCGCGAGGAGACTGCATGAGCTTGCCCGCCGCGTTCCTGCGTGATGCCGAGCGCCTGATACCCGCCGAACGCCGCTTCGACGACCCCACGTCCACCCTGGCCTTCGGCACAGACGCCAGCTTCTACCGGCTGATCCCAAAGCTGGTGGTGCGCGTCGAGTCCGAGGACGAAGTGGTCGGCCTGATCAAACTGGCCCAGCGCGAGCGGGTGCCGGTCACCTTCCGCGCAGCCGGCACCAGCCTGTCTGGCCAGGCCATCACCGACTCGGTGCTGATAGTGCTCGGCGATAACTGGAACGGCCGCGAAATCCGTGGCCAGGGCGAGCAGATCCGCCTGCAACCTGGCGTGATCGGCGCCCAGGCCAACGCCTGGCTGGCCCCCTTCGAGCGCAAGATCGGGCCCGACCCTGCGTCGATCAACGCCTGCAAGATTGGCGGCATCGTTGCCAACAACGCCAGCGGCATGTGCTGCGGCACCGCGCAGAACACCTACCACACCCTGGCCGGCCTGCGCCTGGTGCTGGCCGACGGCACCCGCCTCGACAGCGAAGACCCGGCCAGCGTTGCCGCCTTTGAACGCAGCCACGCCGAGCTGCTGGAATCGCTGGCCCGCCTGGCCCGCGAGACCCGCGCCAACACCGCGCTGGCCGAGCGCATCCGGCACAAATACCGGCTGAAGAACACCACCGGCCTGTCGCTGAACGCACTGGTGGACTACGACCAGCCGCTGGACATCCTGCAGCACCTGCTGGTCGGTTCCGAAGGCACGCTGGGCTTCATCAGCGCCGTCACCTACGATACCGTGCCCGACCACCCGCACAAGGCCAGCGCCTTGCTGGTGTTCCCCAGCGTCGAAAGCTGCTGCCGCGCGGTGCCCGTGCTCAAGCAGCAGCCAGTCTCGGCCGTGGAACTGCTCGACCGCCGCAGCCTGCGCTCGGTGCAGAACATGCCCGGCATGCCGCTTTGGGTAAAAGGCCTGTCGGACAATGCCTGCGCCCTGCTGATCGAGTCCCGCGCCGCCAGCCAGAGCCTGCTGCACGAGCAACTGCGCCAGGTGATGGCCTCGATTGCCGACTTCCCGCTGGAACAGCAAGTGGACTTCAGCGAAGACCCAGCCGTGTACAACCAGCTGTGGAAAATCCGCAAGGACACCTTCCCTGCCGTCGGCGCCGTGCGCCAGACTGGCACCACGGTGATCATCGAAGACGTGACCTTCCCCGTCGAGCAACTGGCCGAAGGAGTCAACCGCCTGATCCTGCTGTTCGACAAGCACCGCTACGACGAAGCGATCATTTTTGGCCACGCGCTGGAAGGCAACCTGCATTTCGTCTTCACCCAAGGCTTCAACAGCGCTGCGGAAGTCGCCCGTTACCAGGCCTTCATGGACGACGTGGCGCAACTGGTGGCGGTGGAGTTTGGCGGCTCGTTGAAAGCCGAGCACGGCACCGGCCGCAACATGGCACCGTTCGTGGAACTGGAATGGGGCCATGACGCCTACCAGTTGATGTGGAAGCTCAAGCGCCTGCTCGACCCCAACGGCATCCTCAACCCCGACGTGGTGCTGAGCGAAGACCCCGACATCCACCTGAAAAACCTGAAGCCGCTGCCAGCCGCCGACGAAATCGTCGACAAGTGCATCGAATGCGGCTTCTGCGAACCGGTGTGCCCGTCCAAAGGGCTTACCCTCAGCCCGCGCCAGCGCATCGTCATGTGGCGGGACATCCAGGCCAAGCAACGCGCCGGCATCGATACCCGCGAACTGATGCAGACCTACCAGTACCAAGGCCTCGACACCTGCGCCGCCACCGGTCTGTGTGCCCAGCGCTGCCCGGTCGGTATCAACACCGGCGAGCTGGTGAAGAAACTGCGCAGCCAGGCCGCCGAACACACCAAGACCGCCGACTGGCTAGCCGAGCACTTCCACACGGCACTGGGTGGCGCCCGCCTTACCCTCACGGCCGCCAACACTGCACGCAAGCTGCTCGGCGCCCCGCGCCTGGGCCGCCTGAGCACCTCGCTGAGCAATGCCAGCAAAGGCCGCCTGCCGCAGTGGACACCGGCCATGCCACAACCCCTGCGCCCGATCAGCTTCGGCCCGGCCAGCAACGACGCCCGCCCCCGCGTGGTGTACCTGGCCGCCTGCGTTTCACGTGTCATGGGCCCGGCCTACGCCGACCGCGAACAAAGTTCGCTGCTGGACAAAACCCGCAGTCTGCTGGAAAAGGCCGGCTACCAGGTGGTGTTCCCCGACAACGCCGACAGCCTGTGCTGCGGCCAGCCCTTCGCCTCCAAGGGTTACCCCGAACAGGCCGAGCACAAGCGCCAGGAACTGATCGCCGCCCTGCTGCACGCCAGCCGCGGCGGCCTGGACCCGATCTACTGCGACACCAGCCCCTGCACCCTGCGCCTGGTGCAAGACCTGGGCGAAACCCGCCTCGACCTGTACGACCCGGTGCGCTTCATCCGCACCCACCTGCTCGACCGCCTGGAGTTCACCCCCCAGGACGAGCCGGTGGCCGTGCACGTGACCTGCAGCACCCAGCACCTGGGCGAAAGCCAGGCGCTGATCGACCTGGCGCGGCGCTGCAGCAAACAGGTGGTAATCCCCGAAGGCATCCATTGCTGCGGGTTTGCAGGTGACAAAGGCTTCACCACCCCCGAACTCAACGCCCACTCGCTGCGCAGCCTGAAGGACGCGGTGCAGTATTGCAGCGAAGGCATCTCCACCAGCCGCACCTGCGAGATAGGCCTGTCGAGCCACAGCGGCATCGACTACCACGGCCTGGTCTACCTGGTAGACCGCGTCACCCGCCCACGCAGCATCTAAAGGCAGACACCTTCACCTTTGCAGGAGCGGCCCTGTGTCGCGATCGGGCCGCAAAGCGGCCCCAGGTCCTCAGCAGCGCTGCATAGATCGGGGGCTGCCCTGCAGCCCTTTCGCGACACAAGGCCGCTCCCACAGGTACAGCGCATCCCCGAGCCAAGCACGATCCCTGTGGGAGCGGCTTCAGCCGCGAACACCGGCAAAGCCGGTGCCATCCCCCCCATACCGCCCCGCCGCCACCCCGACAGACCAATCCCCACAACCCCCTAAAGCCCCCGCTACCGCGCATCCCCGATGCCAAGCACGATCCCTGTGGGAGCGGCTTCAGCCGCGAACACCGGCAAAGCCGGTGCCATCCCCCACCTCAATATCGCCCCGCCACCATCCCGATTGAACCCCGCCAATCCCCCACAGTCCACCCTACAGGCCCACCTTCCAGAGGCCCCAGAGGAGACACCCATGAAAGGTACCGCGCTTTCGGCCCTGTTCGCGGCCGCCACCCTGCTGGCTTCGCCGGTGTTTGCCGTCGATGACCTCTGCACCACCAACCTGCAAAAGATCGACGACAGCATGGCCACCGCCGGCGCCACCTCCGAAGGCCTGGACAAGGCCCTCACCGAGCACGTCGACAAAGCCAAGGCCGCCCAGGCTTCGGGCGACACCAAGGAATGCATCGCCATCACCAGCAAAGTGCTGGAGCGCCTGGAAAAAACCGAAAAAGGCAGCAGCTCCGGCAGCGGCGGCGGCGGCGCGTGAGCCTTGACGCGGGCGACAGGACCAGCTGTCGACGTCGCCCGCTCAATGGCGTATACTCCGTCCCACGTGCCGTAAGGTGCGTTAGCGTAACGCTAGTGTGGGGCCGATTAGGATTCGACGCCGGTAGCGAAACTCTAGGTGCATGCCGAGTTGGTAACAGAACTCGTAAATCCACTGTTGCAACTTTCTATAGTTGCCAATGACGAAACCTACGGCGAGGAAACCTACGCTCTCGCAGCGTAAGTGACCTTTGCTTCTGGTAGCTTCGGCTCCAGCAATCACTAGGGGATGCCTGTAAACCCGAACTGATTGTCATACAGAACAGGATCGTCGCGTAGCACGTTGTGGGCGAAGTGACTAAAACTTACACAACTCATCCAAAGCACCCTGCCCGTCGGGCGGCTGCGGATTAAATCAGTAGACACGGCTACGCATGTAGTACCGACAGCGGAGTACTGGCGGACGGGGGTTCAAATCCCCCCGGCTCCACCAAATCCAAAGAAGAAGACGCCCTCGGGCGTCTTTTTTTGTGTCTGGATTTTGGGACCTGCGGGCCGAAAAATCGGATTTACCCCCTTTCTTGTAGGGCGTTTCCCAAAGATACTCCCAGCGCCTGTTTTCCGTTGCGGTCATTTTCAGGGTTTTAGTCTCGTGGGGTCGTTGCTCATCAACGACCGGCTTTGACAGGCCGCAACGATACACAGCGCGCATAACCGTTCATGGCGGTTGTGCATGGGGCACGCTCGCGTGCGCCGGTTTCTGTGTTCGCCGGTCTGTCAACCCATGCACAGCTGCCACCATTCCGTTTGACAGCGGTTTGGAGGTGGCCCCTACCGAGAACACAGTAAAATGCTAAAGATCGTTCCTGACCCACCCCACCACCTCCACTCCCTGGAAGACACGATCATGATGGCCTCGGACTACGCGCTCTGTGCAGAAGCCGTAGCCCAGCAGGCGAGCTGATGCAGCCCAGGTCGCCCGCATCGGTGTTGATCATGGCCTCGATGCACGAGCTCGAAACCCTACGCCGATTACTCGAATCAGCGCTGACGCAAATACAGCAGCCAGCCAACCCCCAACCGATGCACTGATTCGCATACCGAGCGAAAAACCTGTGGGAGCCCGGCTTGCCGGCGATAGGGCCAGCCCAGGCAACCACCAGACCAGGGAGATTGATCAATGACCACCGAAGACACGAACTGCACAGTCGGCAAAACCATTTTCTTCCAAGGCGAAAACCAGACCCACCCACTGTTCCGCATCGAACCCGGCATCCCTTGCCAGAACGCGCGCGAACAGGCCTCGGAACTGATGGGCTACGCGCGGGACCTGACCATCGATGGCCTGATGGAAGACAAGCCCAAACTGATCTGGGCGGCGCAGTACCTCTGTGCGTTGGGCAAAGCCCTGTTGGATGATGCCGAACTCGGCATGATGCGTTGAGGCCTAACTCTCATGTTACGTGGCCGCAACCACACGACCTAGGTAGCGGCCACATCATCAAAATGCGGAAAGTGTTCTTTCAAACACTCAATGGTTGATCTCCATTTCGGTTTTTTATCCCACCTGCACCTCAAACGCATCGTACGCCGCTAACGGCAAGCTAATCCCCTCACGAACCGCACGAGCATAAGCTTGCTCTTTACCCTTCCCCGGCAAGTAAACCCCCAAGGCCTCAAGCCGAGCCATCTGCTCGCCCAGCCTTAAAGCAAAGCACTCATCCAGCAACCTGGGGGCAATACCAAGCACCAGCATCCCAGCCCCAGGGGATTCGCTACCAGCACGGAAATCCGCTGCATCCAACGACCAATTGGCCCCCGTCACCCCCGCCGCAAGCACCTCAACCATCAACGCAATGTTAGCCCCCCGACCGCCCCCAAACGCCAGCAACGTCCCACGCAATGCCTCCCGCGCACTACACATTTCATTGCCTTGTGCATCAACCGCCCAGCCTGCCGGTATCGCCTCCCCCGCCTCAGCCGCCCGCAACAGGTTCACGTAGGCCGTGGCGCTGCTAGCTTGGTCAATCGCCAATAACCGCCCCGCTGCACTGGCGGCGGCAAATGCGATGGGGTTGGTGGAATACAGCGGCCGACTCTGGCCCGCCACGGTGAGCAGCGGAGGGCCATTGGTAAACGCCAACGCGACCAGCCCCTCGCGCGCCAGGCGACGGGTGTAATAACCCAACTCGCCACAGGTAAAAGCGTTGAACTGCGCAAACAGGGCAATACCCAGTTGATGCGCATTGCTGCACAGCGCTGGGAAAGCGCGATCAAACCCCAGTTGCGCGATCCCTCGGCCCGCGTCGCAGCGGATCATGGCCGGCGCGACCTGGGTCACGATGGGCTCGGCAGCCGGGGCGATTCGGCCGGTGGCAAAGCCGCTGAGGTAATCAGGCAAATGGCCGAAACCGAGTTCGTGTTGGCCATGGGCTTGGGCTGATACCGTGGCATCAGCAAGCGCCGAGGCCACCGCGTGGCTGGCGCCGTGGGCGAGGCAGAGCTGGTGGGCAAAGGCGGTGGCATCGGCCAGAGACAGGCGCTTTTCGGGTTTGTCGTTGTCCATGGTGGCTTCGGTGTTCTCGGATTGTAGGTGTGCCGCAGCCTGAGAACCTGCAGGGGCGGCGTTAGCCGCTCCTGCAGGATTTGATGACCTTTACTGAATCATCCTCGGCTCACCCACTTTTGCAGCCTCGCGGTCCAGGCCAAACGTGGCGAGGATTTCTGCGATTTCGCCAGAGGCGTGCAAGGCCTGGATGTTCTTGCCCAGCGCCTCGCCCAAGGCTGCGTTGGCCTTGGTGTACGGGAAGGCGCTCTGCCCGGGCTCAAGCGTGGCCTTGACCCGTTGATCGGGCTCGGACACCTTGATGCTCTTGCCGGGGTAGCCGCCCTTTTGCTGCGAAGAAACGGCCACCGCGAAGCTATCCGCGCCAACCTGGATGCGCCTGGACGCCAAGTCCTGGGCCATAGCCACGGGGTTTGGGTAAAGCACCAGGTTATCGCCAAAAGCCTTCTTCAAATCGTCCACCCACAGGTAGCCCTGCACGGTGCCGATACGCTTGCCATCCAGTTCGGAGATCTTGGTGTAACCCTCATCCGAAATAATGCCCATCACGTCCAGGTACAACGGTGCCGACAAGCCCAACGCCTTGCTGCGCTCTGCCGTGCGGTACCAATCGCCAATGCCGACATCGGCGCGCTTGGCCACCACCGCCTGCACGACGGCGGCAGTGTCCACCACCATGGTTTTGACTTTCAGGCATTCGCGCTCGGCGATGCGCTTGATGATCTCGCCATCCACGCCGCTCAACTGGTTGTTGGGCCCCGGTATCGAGTAGGGCGGGAACACGTACGCCGCCACGGTCAGCACACCCGGGGTGATGGTTTCAAACTGGTTCGCGGGGGTGCATTCGGCCAGGGCGTAAGGGGCGCCGGCCAGGGTCGAGCACAACAACATCCAACGGGTAAAACGTTTGAATGAGCGGGTCATGACGTCACCTTTGCAATAAGAGAGCAGCAGCCGAAATCGGCGCGAGTGGCATTTGTTGTTATGGCTGGCTGGGTGCCAGTCTTTTTTCCAGCGCTGCCACACCCAGGGTCGCCGGGGCACAGACAGCGGCATACATCAAACCGGCCAGTATCAGCACCGGCATGTACTCGAACGTGGAGGAGCCAATGGACGATGCCCGGCTGACAATTTCTGGCAGGGCGATGGTGAAACACAGCGACGAGGCCTGGAACATCATGATCGAGAACCCCAGCAGCGATGGCAGCGCCACCCGCAAGGCCTGAGGCAGAATCACAAAGCGCAGCGCGTCGAACCGGTTGAGGCCGATCACTTCGGCGGCCTCGGTTTGCCCTGCGGCCACCGACTCGATGCCACCGCGAATGATTTCACTGGTGTAGGCCGCCGTGCAGTACGCCATGGCCAGCGCAGCGGCCCAGAACGAGGTCAGGGTCAGGTTGACGCTGGGCAGGCCAAAGTAGAAGTACTGCAGCAGGATCAGCGCCGGTGCACCACGCCCCAGTTCCACCACAACCAGGGAGGGGTAACGCAACCAGCGGCTCGGCGCCGAAACGCCCAGGGCCAGCAGCAGGCCCAGTACAACGCCCAGGCCCAGGCTCACCGCTGTCACCTGCATAGACAGCACAAAGCCCTTCCACAACTCCGGCAACCATTGCGCCCACATCGTCAGCAGTTCGCTCATCGGGCAATCCTCTGTTTCAACGTGGCCGACAGCCAACGTGAGCACAGGGCCACTGGCACGCTGAGCACCAGGTACACCACCGCCGCCGCGCTGTAGACGCTCAGGCCCTGAAAGGTTTGCTGTGAAACCTGATAAGCCTGAAAGCTGATATCACCCACGCCAATGGTCGAGGCCACGGCCGAATCCTTCAGCAGGCCAATGGCGTAGGTGGCTGAGGTGGGAATGGCGATACGCACCAACTGCGGCAACACCACATCGAAAAACCGTTGCGGCGCCGACAGGTTAAGCGCGTAGGCGGCTTCGAACTGGCCGGCGGGAATTGCCGCGAACGCACCGCGGTACACCTCGGACATGTGCGCCGCCGTAATCAGCCCCAAGCCAACCACCGCTGCGGTAAACGGCGACAGGCTGACATAGCCGCCACCTATGCCGAAGAAGATGAAAAACAGCCAGACAATCGGGGGGATCGAGCGCAGGGTCAGTACCAGCATGGCAGCCAGCACACTCAGCACCTTGACCCTGGACATGCGCAAGGCACAGATCGGAAACCCCAGCACTACGCCGACACAGAATGCCAGCACGGTAACGGCAATGGTCCAGGGTACGCCGTTCAACAGCATCATCAGGATGTCTTGCATCAGCGATTCCTCACAGCCTGGAGAAACTGCACCACCCGTTCATGCTGGGGGTCGCGCATCACCTGCTGGCTTGGCCCGTGCTCGATGATGCGCCCGTCAGCCATCACCACCACACGGTCAGACACGGTTTCGGCGAAGTGCATCTCGTGGGTTACCACAATCATCGACATGCCTTCGCCGGCCAGCTCTTTCATCACCGCCAGCACCTCCAGGCCCAGCTCGGGGTCCAGCGCCGAGGTCGGCTCATCGAACAGCATCAGCTCAGGGTCCAGTGCCAGGGCGCGGGCGATAGCGATGCGTTGCTGCTGGCCACCGGAGCAGCGCGCCGGATAATGCTGGGCCTTGTCAGCCAGCCCGACGCGTTCGAGCAGTTGCAAGGAGCGGGCGTCGGCGTCTTTGGCGCTGCGGCCCAGGGTGCGGATTTGCGCCAGGCTGACGTTGCGCAGCACTGTCAGGTGCGGGAACAGATTGAACGACTGGAACACCATGCCAATGCGCCGGCGCAACTTGAGCAGCTCGGTACGGGGTAACGCCTTGCCCGCTTCGATGTGCACGCCATCCATGCTGACCCGCCCCTTGGTCGGCGGCTCCAGTTGGTTGATGCAGCGCAGCAAGGTACTTTTGCCCGACCCACTGGGGCCGATAATGGCCACCACCTCCCCCTTGTTCATTTCAAAACACACGTCGTGCAACACGGGGTAAGGGCCAAACTGTTTATGAATGCCCTCCAGGCGCAAGAACGGTTCGGTGCTGGCCACCGGCCGCGGCGCCAAGGTGGGTGCGGTTTCAATCACGGTCATGCTGCTCATGGTTTTGCTCCAGCTATCGATCGCCGTCGACTAAGGGCGTGCGCGAGAGTTTGATCGGCCCGTTGGCGGTGATCAGCACCTGTTCCTCGAGCTTCACCCCTTCCCCACCGCCTTGCTCACCAATGTAACTTTCCACCGACACCACCATGTTTTCCTGGAACAGGCCGTCGTAGCCCCACTCGGCGAAATCCACGGCGTAGGCGACGCTGGGGTACTCGTCCACCAGGCCGACGCCGTGCAGCATCATCATGTAGCGGTTGTGCTCAAAGCGCTTGGGCACCGGCCAGCAGTGTTCGGCAAACTCGCGAAAGGACAGGCCCGGGCGCAGCAGCTCGACGTTGTGGTTGATCTGCTGCGAGGCGATGTCGAGCAAGTCGCGTTGGGCCATGGTCGGCGCCTTGCCGGGGCAGATGAAGCTGCGCGAGATGTCTGAAAGGTAACCGCCAGGGCCGACCATGTCGGTGTCGAAGCAGACCATTTCACCTGCCTTGATGACCTTGTCGGTGGCGTCCTGAAACCACGGATTGGTGCGCGGCCCGGAGCTGAGCAAGCGGCTTTCGGCCCACTCGCCGCCGTGCGCGACGTTGGTGCCGTGCATGATGCTCCACAGCTGGTTTTCGGTAACCCCCGGCACCAGGCTTGTGCGCATGCGGGCAATGGCCAGGTCGCACACGCCCATGGACACCCGGTGGCTGGCCACTTCTTCGGCCGATTTGATCAGGCGTGCCTGCTCCATCAAGGGCTGCGCATCGAACAGCTCAATGCCCTGTTGCGTCAGGCGCTGCGCCCCCCAAGGGTCGCAGCGGTCCACCGCCAAGCGGCGGTTGCCGCCACCGTGGCGGGCCATCAGGTCTGCCACATCCTGTGCCCAGCGCTCGGCTTTTTCCTGCACGCGGGGGCCGGCAAGAAAATACAGCCAGGGAATCGCCGGGCGAATTTCATCGATGGTTTCTACATGCTCGCTGTTGTGTCGGCTGCTGGTGAACTCGAACAGCACCACCGGGCCGTCGGTGGCCACGAACACATAGCGGCTGGGCGAGTGCATCACCCACAAACCAAGGTTATTGGTGTCGGTGGCATAGCGAATATTGATCGGGTCGGCCAGCAGAATGCCGGCGTAATCCTGGGCGCGCAGTTGCTCGCGAATGCGCTCCAGGCGGTAATGGCGCAAGGCTTTGCGGTCGATGGCGGCATACGCATCGAGTAACGCCGTGTCGACCGGCGCGATGGCATGTTCAGTGACCTTGGCATCGCTGCGAAAACGCAGGTCGCGTTCGGTTAACGCAGTGAGCAGCTCAATGGAATCAGAACCCGTTTGCATGCAACAACCTCCGCTGGGAAGAGTTTGATGTTCATCAAATTCAGTCAGACCAAACTTCGGGGCAGTAACTTAAGGTTTCTAAATCGGGTGACGGCTGTCTTTATTGTTGTGGGCAACACACGGTAGCTACAGGTCCTTGACCAGCCGCAGGGCATCGTAGATAGCCGCATGGGTATTGCGCGACGCCACTGCATCACCAATTCGGAACAATTGGAAACGCCCTTCGGGGTTGCTGACAACGGTTTGCGGCTTGCCGACAATCAGGTCCATGTACTCCACGGCGCCTTCGTTGCTGGCCAAGGGTTTGAGTTCGAAATACAGCTCGTCCAGCGGCCGGGTGCCGTGGTTGACCACCACCTGGTCCACCAGGCGCGTTTTGGTCAGGTCGCTGTAATCGGTGCCGATCGTGGCCAGCAACTGGTCGCCTTGTTTTTCCACAGCCTTGAGCCGGTAGGTGACGGTGAAGGTGGTGTCCAGTTGCTGTAACGAGCGCATGTAGGGCACCAGGTTCATGCCCATGACTTCTGGCGCGAACGAGCGGTCGGGGGTCATGATTTCGGTCTTGGCACCACTGCGGGCTATGAATTCGGCGGCTTGCAGGCCGGCGTGGTCGCCCGCATCGTCGTACACCAGCACATTGCGCCCAGGCTTCACGTCGCCAGAAATGATGTCCCAGCTTGAAACCAGAAACTGGTTGCCGTGTGCCAGCACTTCGATGTGCGGCATGCCCCCGGTGGCCACAATCACCACGTCGGCATTTTCATCAAGCACAACCGCGGTGTCTGCCCAGGTGTTGAAGTGGAACGTCACGCCAAGGCGCTCGCATTGCGCCATGCGCCAATCGATGATGCTGATCATTTCTTTGCGCCGCTCGGACTGCGCGGTCAGGCGAATCTGCCCGCCGGGTTTGTCCGCCAGCTCGTACACCACCACCTCGTGGCCGCGCTCCCCTGCCACACGTGCCGCCTCCAGGCCACCAGGGCCGGCGCCCACAATTACCACTTTGCGCTTGTGCACCGCCTTGGGTATTTCGTGGGGCATGGTGGTTTCACGCCCGGTCGCAGCGTTGTGAATGCAGTACGCAGCGCCAGCGTTGTAAATGCGGTCCAGGCAATAGTTGGCGCCCACGCATGGGCGGATATCGTCTTCACGGCCTTCGATGATCTTGCGCACGATGTGCGGGTCGGTCATGTGCGCGCGGGTCATGCCGACCATGTCCACCAACCCCGAGGCAATGGCATGACGCGCTGTGGCCACGTCGGGAATCTTCGCTGCATGGAAGGTAGGGAAGCCGGTCAGCGCCCTGATTTCACCGGCAAAGTCCAGGTGTGGCGCATTGCGCATGCCCTGGATCGGGATGATGTCGGTCAGCCCGGCGTCGGTGGCGATATTGCCGCGGATCACATTGAGGAAGTCGATCATGCCACAGTCTTTCAACAGTTGAGAGATCTGCAAGCCCTCCTCTTTTTGCAGGCCACCGGCAAGCACTTCGTCCCCGGTGTAGCGGATGCCGACAATAAATTCGGGGCCCACACGTTTGCGAATGGCCGTGAGCACATCGAAGGTGAAACGCAGGCGGTTTTGCAGCGAGCCGCCGTACGGCCCTTCCAGTTCGTTGGTCAGGGGCGACCAGAACTGGTCCATCAAGTGGCCGTAGGCTTGCAGCTCGATGCCATCCAGACCGGCGGCCTTCATGCGTTCGGCGGCATCAGCGTAGTCGCCAATGATGCGGTCGATGTCCCAATGTTCAAGCTGCTTGGGGAAGGCGCGGTGTGCCGGTTCCTGATTATGGGAGGGCGACACCACCGGTAGCCAGTCGCCTTTGTCCCAGCGGGTACGCCGGCCCAGATGGGTGAGCTGGATCATCACCGCCGCGCCATGTTCGTGGCACTCATCGGTCAGGTCTTTCATCCAGCCGACCACTTCGTCCTTGTAGGCCAGAATGTTGTTGAACACGGGCGGGCTGTCACGGGAGATCGCGGCGGAGCCTGCGGTCATGGTCATGGCCACGCCCGCTTTGGCACGCTCGACGTGGTAAGCCCGGTAGAGTTTTTTCGGCATCCCGTCTTCCGGGTAAGCCGGTTCGTGGGAAGTGGTGATGATGCGGTTGCGCAGGGTCAGATGCTTGAGGCGATAAGGCTGAAGTAGCGGATCGTTTTTCATATCGGTCTCGCAAACAGGTCATCAGGCAAGCCGACAATATGCCCCTCTGTACACAGGTGTCAATACTCTTGACGATGGTGTACAGTTGGCAAAAATAGCAGATTGAAAAGGGAGAAATGCCCATGAAAGGCGCCACCTCAAAGGCGGAACCCGCAGGCCGAGGCTCACTGGAAGGCTGGCTGAATGCGGCCTATGAAAGCCTGACCGAGTCAGGTGTCGATGCCGTGCGCGTGATGCCGCTGGCAAAAAAACTGAATTTGTCGCGCACCAGCTTTTACTGGTTTTTCGAAGACCGCGATGCACTGCTCGTAGCCTTGATCGAGCAGTGGAAAAACAAGAACACCTTCAATCTGGTGACCCAGTCCCAGGCCTATGCCGAGTCCATCACCGAGGCGATTCTCAACGTCTTCGACTGCTGGCTGAACAGCGAATTGTTCGACTCGCAATTCGAGTTCGCCATGCGCAGCTGGGCGCTGCAGTCACCGGAAGTGGCGCAGGAAATCGGCGAGGCAGACGCGCAGCGCGTCGAGGCATTGCGGCAGATGTTTGACCGTTTCGGCTTTGAAGACGATGCTGCGATCACCCGCGCCCGTTCGATCTACCTTACGCAAATCGGTTACATCAGCATGAAAACCCGGGAGCCGTTGGCGCAGCGCATGCGCTATATCCCCGAGTACCTGAAGATTTTCACCGGCCGGGAGCCGGAGGCCCGTGAGCTGGAGCGCTTTTATCAGCGCAACGGTTTCAGTAGTGCCGATTTGAACGCCTGACAAACACCGGGGCCTTTGCAAACTTCAGGATTTGCGCACCTGTGGGCACGGGTTTGCCCGTGAACAGGGCGCAACCCGTGCCATCCCCTAGCCGTATTACCAGCTGTAACTCACCTTCGCCGTAACCTCACGCCCCGGGTTGTAGTAATTCGCCGTCCCCGACCCCACCACATGCTGCTCGTCAAACAGGTTGCTGACATTCAGGGCAAGGTCAGTCCCTTTGGCAATCTTGTAGTTCAGCGCCGCGTCAAACAGCGTGGTGCCGTCGCTCTTCTTGGTGTTGGCAGCATCCATGTAATAACCACCAACGTACCTGGCACCCAGACCAACGCTCACATCAGTGTTGGCAATGTCGTAGTAGCTCCACAGCGAAGCCGTATGCTTCGGCGCCACAGTGAATTCCTTGCCCTTGAGCGAACTGCCGTCATACAGCGCGCCGCGCAGCACCTCGGTTTCCATGTAGGAATAGGCACCGATCAGGCTGAGGTTTTGCGTGACTTGCGCCTTGGCTTCCAGGTCCAGGCCGCGGGCACGGGACTCGCCCACCGTCTGCTGCTCGATGATGCCGCTCGGCAGCACGACGGCGATGGTGACGTTTTCCTGGGTCAGGTCATAAACGGCAGCAGAGAACAACGCATCCATGCCCAGTGGCGAGTACTTCACACCCACTTCGTACTGCCTCCCGGTCTGCGGCGTTACGCCAACCTGCGGAGGCGAAACCGATTCCACCATGCTGACGTAAGTTGAGACTTCATCGTTGACGATGTAAGTCAGCGCGCCACGGTAGGACGTTTCAGAGAAGTTGTCGCTTTGCTTGCTCACCCCGCCGACGTACTCCGTGCTGGACAGGTCCATGGAGTCATTACGCACACCCGCTGTAGCGATCAGCCGGTCATGGAAGGACAGGTTCTGCTGCAGGAACACGGCCTTGGTGGTGGCGTCGTTCTTCTTGCGGGTATAGGGCGTGATGCCGCCAGGCACGCCGGTGAACACTGGGTTGGCGATATCGATGGAGGGCGCCAGGCTATATACGGAGCTCTGTTTGGTGGTGGAGTCGAGGTATTCCACACCCACCAGGGTGCTGCTGTCGATGTGCTCGAACTGGGCATCGTATTGCAGCATCAGGTTGCCGTTGAGCTGATCGGCATCGCTGTCGGTGCCGAACACGTAGCGCGGTATGGTGGTGCCAACCCGCGAAGCGCTGTCGCTCAGGTAGACATAGCCAAAGTCATCGCTCAGCTCGCTGTAGCGCAGGTTGCCGCGCAGCGTGAAGCCGTTGTCGAAGTCGTGGGTGATGTTGCCGCTGAGGCTGGTGCGCTCGACATCGTGGAAGTTGTAGCCGGGCTCGCCGTAGAAATCGCTGCGGTCGTATTCCTTGTCCAGTGGGTAGCCACCGCTGTTTGGCGAGCTGTTGGTCTTCAGGTAGTCGAGGATCACGGTAGCCGAAGTGAAGTCGGTAGGCGCCCAGGTCAGGCCGCCCATCACGAACCGGTTATCGTCCTGCGAGTGGTCGTACTCACGGTCGCTGTTCTGCATCTTGGCAGTAAAGCGGCCGGCCAGCGTCTGTTCGTCGTTCAGGGCGTCGCCTACATCGATACCGGTTTCGGCATGGTCATACGAGCCGTAGGTGACATAGCCCTGGCCAAATTTTTCGAAGCGCGGCTGCTTGGTCACGAAGTTGACCGAGCCGCCTGGGTCTGCCGGGCCGAACAGGGTGGAGTTGGCGCCGCGCAGAATTTCGATGCGCTCATAGGCGAACGGGTCTTCGCGCACACCACGCATCGAGCTCAAGGTCAGGCCGTCACGGTAAGTGGTGGCCTGGAAGCCGCGGATCTGGAAGTAGTCGTTGCGGTCGTCCGAGCCGTAGAAGTCGCTGACCACACCTGGGGTGTATTGCAGCGCCTCTTCCGTGGTGCTGACGCTGCGCTGCTGCATTTCCTTGTTGGTCACTACCGACACGGAGGCTGGCGTGTTGAGGATGCTGGTCGCCACCTTGCCACCCACCCACAGTTCCTTGGCAACCACCGAGTTGGTGTCGTCGTCGGCACTGGCCTTGACCTTGGCGTTGATGATGACGGGCGCCAGGCGGTAGTCCTCGGTCGCGCCCAGTTCCAGCGGGCCGGTCGGCTTTGGCTGAGGTACCACCAGGTAAGCACTCGGGCCTTGCTGCTCAGCTTGAAGCTCGGTCCCCTGCAGCAACGACGACAGTGCAGCCGACGTGCCCAACGCGCCCTGCACGCCCGCCGTGTTGCGGTTGGCTACGCTCTGTGCGTCGAAGGACAGGCTGATACCGGCCTGGCGCGCAAAGTGGTCAAGCGCCGGCGCCAGCGGGCCCCCAGGAATATTCCATTGCTGGACCTGGTTGTTGTGCTCAGCGGTTGCAGCTTGCGCAAGCGCAGGCAGCGCAGCGCTGCTGACAACCAGGCCCAGAAAAGCAGCGTGCACAGCACGGCTCAATGGATGGCGCTGTGAAACCGGGGTCAAACTCATTTTCTCGCTCCGTAGAGGGGTCGGCGGGCTGGCCTGTATTCCGGCCTTCTCTACAAGCCGAACGAGAATGAGAAAACACCTCATTTATTTTTCGGGTAGCTGGAGGCACCACATCGCGGGTGCCTCCAGCACTTAAACCTTATTCACTATCGCGGCTCGCAAACGGGTCAAACTCGGGGTCGTTCAACTTCAGGATGTGGTTCTTGATGGCATAACCGGCCAGCTCGATGTATTCCATATAGAAGTCTTTACCCAGTTGCCGCAGCGGTGAGCCCTTCAATGAGTCAGCGACAGCTTTTAACGTTATGATCCCGGATTGTTCAGCGATGATTTCCACACTGTGCACACGCTTTTCAGGGTGGTCATAGGGCTTCTGGTACCAGCTCGCGATCTGATACTGGATATCTTCTCTTTCCAGCGCCTGATACAGATGGCTGGCAAACGCGATGCTGGTTTCGCGAATCAGGCCTGGGTCGATATCGCGCTTTTCAAGTAGCGTTTCAGTGGGTTGATAAGCAACATAAAGCAGGTCGGCGATGGTGAAGCCCGGCATCGGCGGAAAAACGCCTGGCGGTAGTTGGTCCGCCGGAATTGATAGCTGGTCGGAATAGTCGTCGTTGTGCACGGGAAGCTCCTTGCCTCGGTGTAGTTTTACTGGCCAGCGCCAGCATCATCCACGCGCCATTGCTGGCGCGCAGTGAAATGACATTTTCCGGTTGTATTAGTTGCGCGCAAGGCTGAAATAACCGCGGTCAGCTACCTACTCATCCGAGTGCGGTTTCAAAGCGGTTTTGCCGGTATGGATACAGGCCTTTTACAGGGGTTGGCTTTGCGCCAGTAGCGTTTCCTGCGTAGCGGGCAGCGGGCGGCTCAGCAGCACGCCAACCACCACCGCGAACACCAGCGCTGCAAGGCCCGCAACCTGCAACACGGCCTCGAAGCCACCCATGAACGCCTGGCGGGCCAAGGGTGCCACCGCTTCACGCAAGCCCGGCTCAAGCAGCGCCAGGGCCGCCTGCAGGTCGCCCGCCGCTACCCGCGTGGCCATCGCAGCAACCTGGCCCACTTGCGATGGCGCTACGGCAACCAGGGCTTCGTGAAGCAATTGCCCGCTGCGGGCGGCCAGTACGCCACCCAGTAAACCGATAGCCAGGACGATGGCCCCGAAGCGCGTAGTTGTACTTAACCCGGAAGCCATCCCGGTACGTTGGCGTGGCACACACGCCATGATGTTTTTCTGGGTGTCGCCATTTAGCAGCCCGGCACCCGCCCCCAGCACCAGGCTAGCCAGGGCAAAGGCTGCATAGCCGCCAAACCCGGCGGCCCAGGCACACAGCAGGTTGCCCACCCCCACCAGCACCAGGCCCAACGCAAACACCTGCGCCGGGCTCAAGCGGGTGGCCAGGCGCATGCCCAGGCGCGGCGTCACCAACATGGCGATAGCGAACGGCAACATGCCTGCGCCAGCGGCCAGGGCCGAAAGCTGCAGGCCGTTCTGCAGGTACAGCGGTAGCAGGGTCATCATCACCTGGGCGCAAGCGGCGTACGCGAACATGCCCAACAGGGCGCCGACGAAACGCCCGCTGCGCATCAGCCGCAGGTCGATCATCGGCCGTGCCTGGCTGCGCTCCACCATTACGAAAAGGCCGAACAGGAAGGCGCTGATCACCAGCCGCCCAAGGGTTTGCGCGCTGTCCCAGCCCACCTGGTTGGCATCGATCATCGCCCAGATCAGGTAGCCCAGGCTGCCGGCGAAGGTCAGGCTGCCCCATGGGTCGAGCCGGGCGGCGTCGGTGTCGCGAGATTCTTCGACACTGCGCATTACCATCACGGCAAGCAGCCCCACCAACGGCAGGTTGATGTAGAAGATCCAGCGCCAGCCCAGGGTGCTGGCGATCACCCCGCCCAGTAACGGCGCAAAGGTGATGGTGGCGCCCATGCAGGCACCCCAGAAAGCCCACGCGCGCATGCGCTCCTGCGGCTCATGAAAGCGGTTGCCGATCGCGGCCAGGGCCGAGGTCAGCAACAACGCAGCCCCAACACCCTTGGCGGCCCTGGCCAGGTCAAGGAACAGCAGGTTGGGCGCGGCACCACACGCCAGCGAGGCCAAACCGAACAGCACCAGGCCGAGCAGCAGCATGCGCCGCCGGCCAAAACGGTCGGCCAGGCTGCCGGCGGGCAACAGGCAGGCGGCGAAGGCCAGCAGGTAGGCGCTGACCACCCACTCGATATCGGCGAACGAGCCGGACAGGTCGCGGGCGATGCTGGGCAGGCTGACCGCGACGATGTTGGTGTCGAGAATGATCAGGGCACAGACCAGGGAGGCAGTGAGCAGGGTGAAACGTGCAGAGGGCATGATGGGGCTCCGGAAGCTGAGCGGGCTGGCTCGGAGGTACTGTCAGCTTGCTGCATCGCCGGGGCTGCTTTGCAGCCCATCGCAGGCAAGCCAGCTCCCACAGGTTTTGCGTAACCTTCGAAAGCGCTGCAGCCCCTGTGCAAAGCGGTACCCTGCAATTGCACAGGCAGGCTTTGCCGCCAAGCCACCAGCCTTGTAGTGTTGGCCTTACCATACCGCCGCCTGCGCCAAGGCTTGTTAGCCCCGGCGGCTCGCGTCATTACCCTGCAGGTAACACCTGATGGAAATCCGCCATTTCCGCTATTTTCTCTGCGTCGCCCGCCACGGCCATTTCACCCGGGCCGCCGAGCAGTTGGGCATCGCCCCGCCCACCCTCAGCCGGCAGATCCAGGACATGGAACGCGAACTGGGTGTGCGCTTGTTCGAGCGCAGCCAGCGCGAAGTCAACCTCACCGCCGCCGGCCAGGCACTGTTGATCGAGGCGGAGCACGCCGTGCGCCAGTTCGATGCGGCGCAACTGGGCGCACAAAGGGCCGCCCGTGGCGAAAGCGGGCGTATCGAATTGGGCTACGTGGCCTCGGCCGCCTACTCGGGCATGCTCCAGCAGCACGTCAGCCGCTACAGCGAAACCTGCCCTGGCGTGCGCCTGAATATCCGTGAACTGCCCATGGCCGAACTCCCCGGCATGCTCCGCGACGGCTTGCTCGACCTTGCCTACGTGCGCTCACCGATGGAGCTGCCTGACGAACTGCAAACCATCGCCCTGCACCAGGAAGGTTTCGTCCTCGCCCTGCCCGCCAGCTCGCGGATCAACGAAGTACCGCACATCCCGGCCTCGCGCCTGGCCAACGAAACCTTCATCCTGCCCGAGCAGATTTCCGGCACGCTGGAAGTGGCCGCGCAAGGTGGTTTCGTGCCCAGGCTTGGCCCACAACCCGGCAGCCTGGTGGCCGTGATTACCCTGGTCTCACTTGGGCAAGGCATTGCCGTAGTCCCGGCATCGGTGGTGCAGCGCATCAACCTGCCGCAGGTGAATTACCGGCGGGTCGTCGATTGCCAGGCCAGCTCGTGGCTAAGCCTGATCCACCGGCGGTTCGAAAAAGCGCCGGCAGTGATGAGGTACATCGAGATGATGAAGGCCTGACAGTCGCCCTGAAAAACAAAGGGCACCCTCCTCGGGTGCCCTTCGCCCTACCGCCAGGTGAACTCAGTCACCCCATCGACCGCGCCCCCACCGGTTGCGCATGGCCGCGCGAGGTCACGATCCCCAGGAAGGAAATCACGATCGCCAGGCCCAATGTAGAGCTGACTTCCACCCGGTGCTCGGGCGTGTACATCATCACTGCCAGCGCCCCGGCAATGAAGATGATCACCGCCCAGGTAAGGTACGGGAACAGCCACATGCGGAACTTCAGCTCGGTGTTCTCGCGCTCCAGCCGGCGGCGCATGCGCAGCTGCGAAATGGCGATGACCATGTACACCAGCAGGGCGATGGCCCCGGAGCTGGCCAGCAGGAACTCGAACACGCCCTTCGGTGCGAAGTAGTTGAGCACGGCGATGGCTGCGCCGATCAGGGTGCTGCCAAACACTGCAGCGCGCGGTACGCCAACCTTGGAGGTCTTGTTGAGGAAGGCCGGGGCGTCACCGCGCTTGGCCAGCGAATACATCATCCGCGAAGCAATGTAGATCGACGAGTTCATGCAGCTGGTCACAGCCACCAGCACCACCAGGTCGACCATGAACGCCGCGTTGGGGATGTTCATGATTTCCAGCGCACGCTGGTACGAGCCCACCACCGCCAACTGCGGGTCGTTCCACGGCACCACCGAAATGATCACGAAGATCGACAGGATGTAGAAGGTGCTGATTCGCCAGATCACTGAGCGGGTGGCTTTGGCGATGTTGCGCGAAGGGTCGCTGGATTCGGACGCGGCGATAGTCACCGCCTCGGTGCCGATGAAGCTGAACATCACGGTGATGAACGCACCGACCACTGCCGACCAGCCCTTCGGCGCAAAGCCGCCGTACTCGGCCATCAGCCCGCTCAGGCCGCTGACCTCGCGGTTGGGCAGCCAGCCCATCAGTGCGGCAAAGCCCAGGCCGATGAAACCCAGAATCGCCGTAACTTTCAGGATGGCGAACCAGAACTCGAACTCACCGTACTTGGCCACGCTGAACAGGTTGGTGCAGGCCAGCAGCAGTACCGAGGCCAGGGCGAAGATCCAGCTGTCCACCTGCGGGAACCAGGCGTTCAGCACATGCCCGGCAGCCAGTGCTTCGATAGGGATTACCAGTACCCAGAACCACCAGTACAGCCAGCCGATGGTGTAGCCGGCCCAGCGGCCGATGGCCTGGTCGGCGTAGGTGGAAAACGATCCGGTATCAGGGTGTGCCACGGCCATTTCGCCGAGCATGCGCATGACCAGTACCACCAGGGTTCCGGCCACGAAATACGAAACTATGGTTGCTGGCCCGGCCGCCGCGATGGCGTGACCAGAGCCTACGAAAAGTCCAGCGCCGATGATGCCGGCGATGGACAGCATCGTTACATGACGAGGCTTGAAACCTTGTGCAAGGTTGCCATCAGATCCCACGGTGCTCATTGATGTTGTTCTCTTTTTGCTGACACAAGGATGGACGGGCAGGCGTAGGCGAAAATATCTCCTTTCAAATCAGTTAGTCGACAGGTTGCTCGCGCGCTGTTGTTGATCTTTGGCGCGCATCACAGAGCAACGAGTCCGTGCGGTTCGGGCTTCATTTAAGCCTCGCAGGGCTGCGGGAAATTACACGAGAACGCCCCGGAACTGTTCGATCACGACAGGGCAGTTCCATTACCGCCAGATGTCGCGAATGGCATGCCCGATCGCGCCACCGGGCCATCTGGCGCTTTTGTTTTTCATTTGGATGTGTGTTGCCAGTGCCGGCCTCTTCGCAGCACAAGGCTGCTCCTTGTATGTTGTGCCTAGCCTGATGAGAGAGGTTATTCTCGTCAGGCTATAGAAGCACTTCCGGGGAGGCCGATCGCTCCTGAAGGCAGGGTTTGCCCCTGACCTTGTCTGTAGAGAGGCCCCCCGCCTCATTGCCCACTACGAAGAGTATCGAGAAGCCGACAAGTCGGACTTCGCATTACAAGGTTGCAGCGGCATGAAGTTCGAGGTCGGGGAACCGGAGGCCATTGTTACCTAACTCGCTTGGGAGTGGGAAGAATGAATGTCTGTGTGGGCCTGGATATTGGTTCTCGTACGTCGATCGTTGGGGTGCGTAAAGATGGGCGTCCCGCTGGACAGTGGGATATCGCTCAAACCCCTGCTGGTCGTAAGGCAGCGGTGAAAAAGCTGCAGGCGCTCAAGCCCAAGTCGATCGTGATGGAGGCGACCGGAATCTATTACCTGGACCTGGCCCTTGAGCTGCATGCTGCGGACCTTCCTGTTTCGGTGATCAACCCCAAGAGCTTCCATAATTTCGCCAAGCTGATGCTGGTGAACAGTAAAACTGACTCGATAGATGCTCAGTTGCTGTCCGAGTACGGTGAACGTATGACACCGCGCTTGTGGACACCGCCAAGCTCCGTACAGCTTGAGCTGAGGGCTCTTGGCCGGCACATCAATCGTCTGGTCGGGCACCGCACCAGGGCGAAGAATGAGCTGCATGCATTGCAGGCGACCGCTACGACCGTGTCGATGCTGATCGAAGATCAAGAGGAAGCGATTGCCACTTTGGACAATCGCATTGAGCGTTTCCGCAAAGCCGGACGTGAGTTGATCGCTCAGTGTCCGACGCTTAACCGGCAGTACAAGCAGTTACTAGCGGGCCCGGGAATGGGAGAAGTCTCGGCACTTGCTGCCTTGGCTGAGCTGACCACCCTTCCTCAAATGCTCAAGTCCTCTCAGGTCGCTCGTCATGCTGGTCTAGATGTTCGACAGACACAGTCGGGGACAAGCATTGATAAACCTGGTCGGCTCGGCAAAAGCGGGAATGCCTATTTACGGGCGGCCATGTACATGCCGGCGCTGACGGCGGTGCGCTGCGATCCTTACGCGAAGGCCTTTTATGAATCGCTGGTCAGCAGGGGGAAGAAAAAAATGCAAGCGATCGCCGCTGTCATGCGCAAGTACCTGACAGGCATATGGGCATGCATGCGCGGCGATGAACCATTTGATACGGCCAAGCTTTTCAGCTCTGAACACCTTAGAAAAGCTTGACCGCCAACAGAGTATCTACA